>NZ_JBNFNU010000079.1:0-13803 GCF_057364445.1 Xanthobacter sp. BG11Y11_SDJG | reverse complement strand
GCTCGCCGGCGCCCCGCGCCTTGCCGTGCTTGCCGGCGCCGGGGTCGAGGAAGGCGCGGCCGCCGAGGCCCTGAAGGCATTCGCCGAGCGCTTCTCGGTTCCGGTCGCCACCACGCTGCGCGCCAAGGGCGTGTTCCCGGAGGACCATGCGCTCTCGCTCGGCGTGTTCGGCTATGCCGGCACGCGCCACGCCACGGCGGCGCTGCTCTCCGACGCCATCGACGTGCTGCTGGTGCTGGGCTCCGGGCTCAACGAGCGCGACACCATGCACTGGACCCTGCGCCAGCGCTCCAAGGCGCTGTTCGTGCACGTGAACACCTCCCTCGCCGAATTGTCGGCCGTGGGCGAGACCGACCACGTGGTCGCCGGCCATGCCGCCGCCTTCCTCGACCGCCTGTCGCGCCTCGGCGATCTGGAGGCCGCCGCCTTCGCCAAGGGCAAGGCCGCGCGGGAGGACTGGCTCGCCGGCCTCAAGGCCGGCCCGCGCCTCTACGACACCGAGAACTGCCACCGGCCGGGCAAGCCGATCCATCCGGCGAGCGCCATCGTGGCGCTGCGCGTGGCGCTGCCGCGCGACGGCATCGTGCTGGTGGATTCCGGCGCCCACCGCGCCTTCGCCGGCCACTACTGGACCTCCTACGTGCCGCGCAGCTACGTCTCGGCCACCAATCTCGGCCCCATGGGCTGGGCCATCCCGGCCGCCATCGGCGTGCAGTGCGCCCGGCCGGACCGGCGCGTCGCGGTCATCACCGGCGACGGCTGCATGCAGATGCACGGCATGGAGGTGCAGACCGCCGCCCGCTACAAGCTGCCGGTGATCTATCTGGTGCTGAACAACGGCGCGCTCGGCAATGTCTGGCTGCGCGCCCACCAGTACGGCGCCGTGCCCTCGGAGCTGACCAGCGTGGTCGACCATGACTGGGCCGGCTTCGGCCGGTCGCTCGGCGCCCATGGCATCACCGTGAGCGATCCCGCCGATCTGCCCAAGGCCATGGCCGAGGCGGTGGCCACCGGCACCACGGTGGTGATCGACGTGAAGGCCGACAAGGACTGCCCGACGCCGGTCTACGACTTCGCGGCCGGTGCACATGCCTGGTCGTATCACGAATAAGAGGGCCGAGACCCATGGCTGCTTTGCCCGATCCCACCGAGAGCCTCACCGGCGCCGGGCGTGCCATCTTTGAGGACATCCTCGCCCGGCGCGCCGCCAAGGGGGTGCACCATCTCGGCCCCTATATCCCGCTGCTCAACCATCCGGAACTTGCCAAGCTGATCGAGCAGCTCGGCTGGTACTACAAGTATGAGAGCAAGCTGCCGCGCGACATCTACCAGTTCGTGGTGCTGATCCTCGCCAAGCGCTCCAAGGTGGAATTCGTGTGGGAGGACCACGTGGCCGCCGCCCGCGCCGCCGGCCTGCCGGAGGCGGTGACGCAGATGGTGGCGCAGGACCAGCGGACCTTCCCTGCGCCGTTCGACCTCGTGGACCAGATCACCGATTGCGCCTTCGCGTTCCAGTCCATCCCGCAGGCGCTCCAGGACCGCGCCATCGCCGCCTTCGGCGTCGAGGGGCTGCTGGAGATCGTCACCCTGTGCGGCTTCTACTCCATGATGGCCATGGTGAACGGCTGCTTCGACGTCGCCCTCCCCGATCCCGTTCACCAGCGAGGCGCGTGATGATGATGGCCGCCCTTTACGTTCTCATCGTCGGGGTGGTCGCGACCGCGGCGCTGGACCTCTGGCAGCAGGTGTGCCGCCTCGTCTTCGGGCTGCCGATCACCGACTGGGGCCTCATCGGCCGCTGGGTGGGCCATTTCAGGGACGGCCAGTTCACCCAGCCCGATATCGGGGCGGCCGCGCCGGTGCCGGGCGAGCGGCCGCTCGGCTGGCTCGTCCACTATGCGGTGGGGATCGGCTACGCCGTGGTCTATCTCGCGCTCATGTGGCTGGTGCTCGGCGCCCCGCCGTCCCTCCTGTCCGCGCTGGTGTTCGCGGCGCTGTCCGTCTCCGTCACCTGGTTCTTCATGGAGCCGGTGCTCGGCGCCGGCATGATGGCCGCGAAGGCGCCGAACCGGCCGGTGGCGCTGGCGCACGATCTGACCAGCCACCTCGCCATGGGCTTCGGCCTGTGGGCCGGCGACCTGATCGCCCGGCCGCTGATCGGCGGCTGAGGTCCGGCCTTCAGCGGCGTCTAGCCGGGAGGCTGCGGCCCGTCGTGCGGAGCGGCTGCCGGACCTCCGCCGATGGGTGCGACCTGCGGCTTGCCGTCCTGCGGTGGCAGGAAGGCTTCAGGCCGGTCGGCCGGCAGGCTCTCCACGTAAAGCGAGGTGGACGGGAAGGCGAAGGACGAGCCGGCCTTGGCCACGATCTCCATCACCTGGTAGGCGAGCTTCTCCTTGACCGCGAGCCATTCCCCCCAGTTCGTGGTCTTGGTGAAGCAGTACACCATGATGTTGATCGACGAGGCGCCGAAGGTATCGATGCGCACGAAGGTGGACGCCAGCTTGTAGGAGACGAAATCCTCCCCGGTGTGGATATAGTCCTCGATCTGCTGGCGGATATCGCGCAGCTGCGCGACCGTCGTCGAATACGGCACGCCGATGATCCAGTAGATGCGGCGGCGGCGCATTTGCGTGTAGTTGATGACCGAATTGTCCGCGAGATCGGAGTTCGGCACCTGCACCGCGGCATCGTCGAACTGGCGGATGCGGGTGGAGCGGAAGCCGATGCTCTCCACCGTGCCCTCGACCACGTTCGGCACCTTCACCCAGTCCCCGTACTGGAACCGGCGCTCCAGCAGGATCAGCACGCCGGAGATCAGGTTCTTGAACAGCTCCTGCGCGCCGAGGGCCACCGCCGCGCCGGCGATGCCCATGCCGGCCAGCAGCGGGCCGATCCGCACGCCCCACTGCTGGAGCACCGCGACGATGGCGAAGAACGCCACGATGCATTTCATCGCCTTGCGGATCCAGTCGATGACGGTCTCCGTCATCCGCCCCGAGCGGGGCGCCGCCTGTTCCATCAGGGGGTCGATGAGGGCGATGATGGTCCAATAGGCGGCGGCGATCAGCAGCGTCTGCACCACATGGCGGGAAAGCTGCGCCAACGCGCCGTCCTCCGCCACCTTCAGCACCTCGAACGCCAGGAAGGTGCCGATGGCCACGAACATCAGCTCCACCGGCCCCTTCAGCGACCGGCCGAGATTGTCGCGGAACGCCTGCATGTTGAGGGTGAACAGCTTGCCGATGATGGTGAAAAACACATGCCGGAACACGCGCCGCAGCAGAAAGAACATCACAAATACAAGAACGGCGAACAGGATCCGGCCGTAGTCGAACTCGGTCAGGTCTGCGAACAGGCGCTCGAAGCTCGACAGAATACCGGCGGCAACGGTGCGCGCCGGCGTCAGGAATTCCGTCGCTCCCGTGTCCATCGACATCCGCTCCCCGTCCCGGAACGTCTTGCGGCGCCCCCGAGTCGCGCGAGTGTATCAAACTCCTTGCGCTCCCGCGCAGGCGCGACGCGGCGCGCCGCAGGGCGCCTCCATGCGCTACGGCCTCGACCACAAGGACCGCTCGGCGTGTCCGCTGGCCGACGAGATCGCGGCGGCGCGCGCCTATCTGCGCATCCGGGAATTGCGGTTTGACGAGGCGCTGACCTGCAGCGTGGACGTCGATGCCGACGCGGAGGACGTCCTGGTGCCGCACCTCATCCTGCAAGGGCTGCTGGAGAATGCGGTGAAGCACGGGCTGCGCCCGACCACCGGTGCGCCGCTGCGCATGGAGGTGACGGCACGGCGCGTCGGCGGGGCGCTCCACATGCTGGTGAGCCATCCCGCCACCTATCCCCCGCGGCGGGAGCCGGCGCGCGGGCTCGGGCCCGTCAACATCCGCCGCCGCCTGGAACTGCAAGACGGCGTGCTGGGGGCGGTCTCGGCCCTCACCATCCGCATGGCCGGGATCGGCGCGGGGCTCGACTACCGGCTGGGCACGCAAATCCAGGCGAGCTTCGTCGCCGGCTATGCGCTGTCCTCCGCCGCCCAGCGGCGGCCGGCGACTGGACGCTGCAGGGACGGCTGTTCGTCTCCTATTGAAGGACGCGGGTGGGATCAGCGCGAGGGCGGATCGACCTTCACCCCGCTCGGGCCGATCTCGATCTGCATGGTGTTGCGGTCGCGCTCGTAGGCATCATAGGCGAAATAGCCCGCCACGACGGCAAGAATAATGATCACGGAATACAGCACCGGACGCGACATCATGGGACTCCACTGGTTCGTGTGTAGCAACGCTACCGCTTGCCAATGGTTCCGCTTGCCGCGGCCCGGCCGGAGGAGGCGCGGCGCTGCCGCCGCGCCTCTTTGCGACCCGCCGCCTCAGGCCCGGCGGGCGTCCGCGGCCTTTCAGTTCAAGCCGGCGCTGGTGCAGCAGCGGCTCGGTGTAGCCGCTCGGCTGCTCCCGCCCCTTGAAGACGAGGTCGCAGGCGGCCTGGAAGGCGATGGAGCCGTCATAGTCCGGCGCCATGGGCCGGTAGGCGGGATCGCCGGCATTCTGCCGGTCCACCACCTGCGCCATGCGCTTCATCGTGTCCATCACCTGCTGTTCGGTGCAGATGCCATGGCGCAGCCAGTTGGCGATGTGCTGGGAGGAGATGCGCAGCGTCGCGCGGTCCTCCATCAGGCCCACGTCGTGGATGTCGGGCACCTTGGAACAGCCCACCCCCTGGTCCACCCAGCGCACCACATAGCCGAGGATGCCCTGGGCGTTGTTGTCCAGTTCCTTCTGGATGTCCTCGGCCGTCCAGTTCGGCCGCACCGCGACCGGGATGGTCAGCAGGTCGTCCAGCTTCGCCTTGGACCGGCTGCGCAGCGCGGCCTGCACGCCATGCACGTCCACCTTGTGGTAGTGGGTGGCGTGCAGGGTCGCGGCGGTGGGCGACGGCACCCAGGCGGTGTTGGCGCCGGCATTCGGGTGGGCGATCTTCTGCTCCAGCATGGCGGCCATCAAATCCGGCATGGCCCACATGCCCTTGCCGATCTGGGCATGGCCGGCGAGCCCGCATGCGAGGCCCGTGTCCACGTTCCAGTTCTCGTAGGCGCCGATCCAGGCCGCCTGCTTCATGTCGCCCTTGCGCACCATGGGGCCGGCTTCCATGGAGGTGTGGATCTCGTCGCCGGTGCGGTCGAGGAAGCCGGTATTGATGAAGGCCACCCGGCTCGCGGCGGCGCGGATGCACTCCTTGAGGTTCACCGTGGTGCGGCGCTCCTCGTCCATGATGCCGACCTTGATGGTATCGCGCGGCATGCCGAGCAGGTCTTCCACGCGCTCGAAAATCTCGACCGCGAAGGCCACTTCCTCCGGCCCGTGCATCTTCGGCTTCACCACATACATGGAGCCGGCGCGGCTGTTGGCGCGGCGCCCGTTGGGGCCGACGTCGCGCAAGGCGATGAGCGCGGTCACGGCCGCGTCGAGGATGCCCTCCGGGATTTCCGTGCCGTCCTTCAGCAGGATGGCCGGATTGGTCATGAGGTGCCCCACATTGCGCACCAGCATGAGCGAGCGGCCGGGCAGCACCAGCTTGCCGCCGTCGGGGGCGGTGTAGTCGCGGTCCGGGTTGAGGGCGCGGGTGAAGGTCCGGCCGCCCTTGGCGATCTCCTCCTTCAGGTCGCCCGTCATCAGGCCGAGCCAGTTGCGGTAGACGACAACCTTGTCGTCGGCATCCACCGCGGCGACCGAGTCCTCGCAGTCCTGGATGGTGGTGAGCGCGGCTTCCAGCACGATGTCGGAGATGCCGGCGGCATCGTCCTTGCCGATGACGCTGGCGCGGTCGACGACGATCTCGATGTGCAGGCCGTTCTTCTTCAGCAGCACGGCGGAGGGCGCGGACGCCGCGCCGCGATAGCCGGCGAACTGGGCCGGGTCCTTGAGCGCGGTGGCGCCCACAACGAGCGCGCCATCCTTCACGGAGAGCGGGCCGGCCTCGGACCAGGAACCGTCCTTCAGCGGCGCGCTTTCGTCGAGAAAGGCGCGGCCCCAGGCGATGACCTTGGCGCCGCGCTTGGGATTGTAGGACGCGCCCTTCTCGGCGCCCTCGGTCTCGGGGATGGCGTCGGTGCCGTAGAGCGCGTCATAGAGCGAGCCCCAGCGGGCATTGGCGGCATTCAGCGCATAGCGCGCATTCATCACCGGCACGACCAGCTGCGGGCCGGCCACCTCGGCGATCTCGGGATCCACATGGGCGGTGGTGACGCTGAAGGCGGGCCCCTCCGGCACCAGATAGCCGATCTCGGTGAGGAAGGCCTTGTAGGCCTCGAGGTCGAGCGGCGCGCCATTGTCGCGATACCAGGCATCGAGCTTGCGCTGGAGCTCCTCGCGCCGTTCGAGCAGCTCGCGGTTGCGGGGGGCGAGGTCGTGGGCGATGGCGGACAGGCCGGTCCAGAACGCCTCCCCCTCGATGCCGCTGCCGGGCAATGCCTCCGTCTCGATGAAATCGTGCAGAGCACGGGCGATCTGCAGCCCGGCGCGTTCCACGCGGGCCTCGGTCCCACTTGCCATCGTCACGCGGTGTCGTCCTTTCCCCTAGCGAGGCGCATCCTGAGGAGCGCTGGCGCCGACCGCGGCACCAAAGCCTCGCGCGCGGACTTTACCTGGGAATGCGCGCGCTTCGCATGTCGCGATGCGGCAACACACCTTCGCATGGAGGGGAAGGATGGGGCGGTCGCGCCGTGCAGGCACCGCTTGCGCCGACCGCCTGATGGCGAAGGGGGCGATCCTCAGGCGGCGCCACCCTTCAGCCCCCGGCGGAAGTCCTCGGGCGCAAGGCCGGTCGCCTTGCGAAAGGCGCGCGCGAAATTCGCCGGCGCCGAATAGCCGAGTTCAGCCGAAATATCCGTGACGGTTGCGTTGGTGCCGCGCAGCAGTTCCGTCGCCCGCCTGGCGCGGATGGCGTTGCCGAGACTGCGGAAATCGGTGCCATGGAGCTGCAGGACCCGCTGCAGCGTCCGCGTGCTGAGGGCGAGCGCATGCGCCGCGGCATCCAGCGACACGGTGCCGGCCAGCACCTGCGTCCAGATCTGCGCGGAGACGACGCCGATCAGATCGCCGCGGCTTGCCGGGTCGAGCCGCGCGCGCGCCAGATCGTCGACGCTCATCAGCCGCCGCCGGGACGAAAGCGGCCGCCGCGCGCCGAGAAGGGAGGCCCGGAACCAGATGGCCACCGCCGACGCATCGAAGACCACCGGGCAGCCGAAAGTGTCCTCGAAGCTCAACGCCGCCCGCGGGCGCGCAATGTCGAGGTCGATGCGCACCGGATGCCAGCCGGGCGGGGCAAACGACCGGCAGAGATCGAGCATCACCCCCGCGGCGCCCGCGGCGATGTGGAGATAGGCCGGGCTGCCGCGCGCCGCGCTGAAATAGGCGAAGCGCGCCATGCCGCCCTCGACGGACAGCGCGATGGCTTCGCCGCAACTGTGAAAGCCGATGGTGGAGGCCGCCCGGCGGATGGCGTCCCCAAGCGTATCGCCTGCGAGCACATAGTCGCCCCAGCACCCATAGGCCTCGAACGTCAGGTAGGGCGCGACCATGAGGCCGATATGCGCTTCTTTCGTGCGTCGTTCGATCTCGCTGAGGAAATCGCACATGGTCGCGTGCGGAATGAAGCAGTCGCGATCCTCGATCAGCTCGATGTCGAGCATCGCCGCGCGGTTGGCCTGCCGCAGCACAGTTTCCCCAAAGGCATGTCGCACCAGAGCCGGGACCCGTGCCAGAGCGGTGACCGAAATCATCGTCGGCGTGCCCGCATCCGCCGCGCGGGGGAGCTTGCGCGGGACTGGCGCAAAATGAGTGGTGGCCCCGACCAAGACTGTCCATTCCTTCGCCACCGGGCGAGCCATGCTGGCCTGGTACGCGCGGAATATTGCCATGCCGGCCGCCGCGGCGCGAGCGGGCATGCGGCAGTCACAAAGGGGATCGCTCATGCGAAGGATTTCGAGCCTGCTGCTGGCCGCAGGCATGATGGCGTCCGCCGGAACGGCGCAGGCCGTGCCCCCCGACGAGGCGAAGAAGATCGCCCTCGACGCCTATATCTACGGCTACTCGCTGATCACCACGGAGGTGACGCGGGTGCAGATGACCAATGTCGAGAAGCCCGAGGGTCTGCACGCCCCCATGGGCCAGTTCTTCAACGTCAAGCGCTACCCGCCGGCCGACTATCGCGGCGTCTCGGCACCGAACGCCGACACGCTCTATTCGCTCGCCTGGATGGACCTCGACAAGGAGCCGTGGGTGTTCTCGCACCCCGACATGGGCAATCGCTATTACCTCTTCCCCACCTACAGCCTCTGGGTGCCGGTGATCGCCTCTCCGGGCTCGCGGACGGCCGGCGGCAAGGCGGCGAGCTACACTTTGGCCGGTCCCCGGCTGGAAGGGCGAGGTGCCCAAGGGGCTGACCAAGATCGACGTCCCCACCCGCTATGTCCTGATCCTCGGCCGCACCTACGCCACCGGCACCGAGGAGGACTACAAGGAAGTGAACGCCCTCCAGGCCCAATACGACGTTCGCCCGCTCTCGAGCTACGGCAAGGCGGATTACGTCTACAAGGCGCCGCCGGTCGATCCCAATCCCGGCTACTCGATGACCGACAAGCCGCAGGAGGTGATCCTCGGCATGGGCACCGAGGGCTATTTCAACCGGCTGGCCAAGCTGATGTGCCATGACGCCCCGCCCGCGGCGGAAGACGCGCCGATCCTGGCGGAGATGGCCAAGATCGGCCTCGCGCCCTGCAAGCCGTTCAGCCTGGCCGCGCTCGGCGCGGAAACCGCCGCGGCGCTGAAGGACCTGCCGCAGCAGGCGCTCGATTATCTCGGCAGGAACGAAGAGAAGATGGGCGTCACAAGGAACGGCTGGGTCTTTGCCATGGTCGGCACCTATGGCACGGACTATCTCAAGCGCGCCGTGCTGGCAGCCTTCGGCTGGCCCGCCAACCTGCCGCAGGACGCGGTCTATCCCTATACGTTCGTCGACCAGGCGGGCCAGCCGCTCTCCGGGGCCAACAAATACACCCTGACCTTCGCCAAGGGGCAGCAGCCGCCGGTGGACGGCTTCTGGTCGATCACCATGTACGAGATCGACAAGGGCTGGTGGTTCGTGCCGAACCCGCTGAACAAGTTCACGGTGAGCCCGCGCAACAACCTCGTGCCCAATGCCGACGGCTCGGTGACGCTCTACTTCCAGAACGAGTCGCCCGGCAAGGACAAGGAAGCCAACTGGCTGCCGGCCCCCAAGGGCGCGTTCCTGCCGATGCTGCGCATGTACTGGCCGAAGGAGAAGGACCCATCCATCCTCGACGGCAGCTGGACGCCGCCCCAGATCGTCAAGGTGAACTGACGGGGGCCGACGGGGCGGCCGTCCGGCACGGGGAGCTCCGTGCCTCCCGGCCGGTCTGACGCACGTGCGCTCGCCGCCTGAAAGGGCGGCGAGCGGCGACGCCATGGGCCAATGCGTCGAAAAGCCGGAATTTGATGCCTATAGTCTATTGCTTATCTTGGCTGATCGGCCCATGCCGACGGTGCCGCCAATGGTGTGAAATTGCGTTCATAATGCTGCAAAATCAGTCGCTTGCATTTTCCGTTGCCCCCATGATGGATTGGACCGACCGCCATTGCCGGGCGTTCCATCGCACGCTGTCGCGTCGGGCGCGGCTCTATACGGAGATGGTCACGGCGCCGGCGGTGCTCCATGGCGACCGCGCGCGCCTGCTTGGCTTTTCGCCGCAGGAGCATCCGGTGGCGGTGCAGCTCGGCGGCAGCGAGCCGGCGGCGCTCGCCGCGGCGGCACGCATCTGCGCCGATTTCGGCTATGACGAGATCAACCTCAATGTGGGCTGCCCCTCGGACCGGGTGCAGGGCGGCAATTTCGGCGCCTGCCTGATGCGCGAGCCGGGCCTCGTGGCCGACTGCGTGGCGGCGATGAAGGCGGCCGTCGCCCTCCCGGTCACGGTGAAATGCCGCATCGGCGTCGACGAGCAGGACCCCGAGGAGGCGCTCGACGCGCTCGCCGACGCGGTGGTGGCGGCCGGCGTCGATGGCCTCATCGTGCATGCCCGCAAGGCCTGGCTGAGCGGCCTGTCGCCGCGCGAGAACCGCGACGTGCCGCCGCTCGACTACGACCGCGCCCGGCGCCTGAAGGCGCGCTTTCCGGCCCTGCCCATGGCCCTCAATGGTGGCCTGCTTTCGCTCGCCCAGGGGCGCGCCGAACTCGGCCCGCTCGACGGCATGATGCTGGGCCGCGCCGCCTACCAGGACCCCGAGCTGCTGCTCGGCGTCGACCCCGAGCTGTTCGGCGAGGCGGCGCCCCACGCGGACGCCTTCGCCGCGGTCGAGGCGTTCGAGCCCTATATCGCCGGCCATCTGGAGGCGGGCGGGCGGCTGTCCGACGTCACCCGCCACATGCTACGGCCTGTTTCGGCGGGCGGCGCGGGCTCGAGTCGGATTTACTCGGCCGCCGCCTCGTCCACCGGAGGCGAGTCCGGCCCGGCGCCGGCCTCGACGTGCTGCGCGGGGCGGTGGACGAGGTGCGGACGCCGCACCGAGCCGCCGCGGCCTGAGGCGGTGAGACCCCGCGCTCAATTGACAGCAGGGTTGCGGGAATTGCGCTGGACAGGCTTGGCCTTTGCGGGCACAGGGGCGACACTTCCCCCTCTGCCCGCCGAGCCATGATGCCCTGGAACGAGATCGTATTCCTCTGCCTGGCGCTGCTCGCCGGCGGCGTGCTGACGGGCCTGCTGGCGGGCATGTTCGGGGTGGGCGGCGGCGGCGTGATGGTGCCGGTGCTCTATGAGGTGTTCCGCGCCGTGGGCGTCGAAGAGAGCCTGCGCATGCAATTGTGCATCGGCACCTCGCTCGCCGTCATCATCCCCACCTCCTACATGTCCTACCGCGCCCATGCCGCGCGCGGCGCGGTGCTGCCCGGGGTGCTGCGGACGTGGCGCCTGCCCGCCATCGCCGGCATGCTGACCGGCACGGCGATCGCCGCGGTGGTGGACGGCTGGGTGCTGAAGGCGATCTTCGTCGGCCTCGTCGGGGCGCTCGGCCTCAAGAGCGTCATGGGGCGCAACGACATCCGCATCGCCGACCACCTTCCGGGCAAGACCGTGCTCCGGGCGATCGGCTATGTCCTCGGCCTCGCCGCCTCGCTGGTGGGGATATCCGGCGGCGGGGTCGCCACCAACATCCTGCTGCTCTACCGGGTGCCGATCCATGCGGCGGTGGCAACCTCTGCCGGCATCGGCATGATCATCCCCATCCCCGGCGTCATCGGCTATGCGGTGGCGGGCTGGCCGCACCTTGCCGATCTGCCGCCGCTCTCGCTCGGCTATGTCTCGATGATCGGCTTCATCTGCATGGCGCCGCTGAGCATGGTGTTCGCGCCCATGGGCGCCCGCATCGCCCACCGCCTGCCGCACCGCAAGCTGGAGATCGGCATCGGCCTGTTCTTCCTCGCCATCGCGGCGCGCTTCTTCCTCTCGCTGGTCTGGCGCTGAGGCGCGCGGGCGGTCGCGACCTCACCAGCGGTGCTTGAAGCCGGCCTTCACGCTCTTGTCGATCTCCGAGCCCGTATCGGCGACGCTGGTGGTCACGTTGAAGCCCTTGGCGATCTCCTGCTCCGCGCTGATGGAGGGCAGCCAGCCCGCCTGGTCCTGTCCGGTCTTGGCGCCCACCGCCAGCGTGGTGCCGGTGTCCTCCAGCTTGACGCTCACCGACTTGTCGGTCTCCCAGGCTTCGCTGGTGGCGGCGCGCTCGAACGAATAGCTGTCCTTCAGCGTCGCGGTGACACCGCCGACGACCCCCACCGAGCGGGAGAAGGAGGTGGCGACCTTGCTGGTCTCGTCCGCCGGATTGAGCGTCACGTCCACCGCGCCCTTTTGCCAGAACACCCAGTCCGGCAGCGTCTTCACCGCCACCTTGGCATAGGCCGAACCCGACAGCGCCTCCTGGCCGGCCACGGGATCGGCGACGGACGACGCCGCGGGCTCCGTCACCGCCAGGCCCACCTTGGTGCCGAGCGCGGAGACCTCGTTGGAGAAGTCGAGCGAGGTTGAGCCGTCCTTGTTCTCGGTGCGCTTCGAGTCGCTCTTGACCTGCGCCAGAGCGGGGCTGGCAACCAGAACGGCAGCGGCGACGAGAAGCGCGCCCTGCCGGAGGCGGCGACGGGCGCCAGGCGGCGGCGGGCAGCGGGAAAGCCGGCTCTCGGACATGACGGTCTCCGGAAGCGAACCATTCGGCGCGCAGTGTCAGCGATGAGCCGCGATGCCGTGCAGGCGCATCGCGCCCCTGCCCGGCCGGCGGCCGCCCCATTTCGTTCCCAGCATCTCCCAGATGGGTGGGGAAAAGTTAAGGCAGACTTCCCCGGCCGGCCGAATGTCCGCCATGCGCGTGGTGCATGGCTCGCTTGGCGCCCGTCCCGCCGTTCCGCTTGCGGCCGCGCGGCGCGCGCCCTATCCCCGCCGGGGGAGGACCAGATGACCAGCCCGAAAGACTTTTCCGCCGACGAGACCCTGACCCTGATCGCCCGCATCGCCGACGCGCTGGAGCGCATCGCCCCGCTGCGCCCGCCGGCGCCCGACTTCGAGGCGGCCGACGCCTTCGTGTGGCAGACATCCCCCGGCCGCTTCGAGCCGGTGCCGCGCGTCAACCGCGTGGAGATGGACCTGCTGCAGGGCATCGACCGGGTGCGCGACCAGCTGATGGAGAACACGCTGCGCTTCGCGCGCGGGCTGCCGGCCAACAACGCTTTGCTGTGGGGCGCCCGCGGCATGGGCAAGAGTTCGCTGGTGAAGGCCGCCCACGCCTCCACCAACCAATTGGTCCAGGATCCGTCCGGCGCCCGGCTGAAGCTGGTGGAAATCCACCGGGAGGACATCGAGACGCTGCCGGCGCTGATGAGCCTCGCCCGCGCCTCCAAGCACCGCTTCATCGTGTTCTGCGACGACCTCTCGTTCGACGCCGACGACACCTCCTACAAGTCGCTGAAGGCGGTGCTGGAGGGCGGCATCGAGGGGCGGCCCGACAACGTCATCTTCTACGCCACCTCCAACCGCCGCCACCTGTTGCCGCGCGACATGATGGAGAACGAGCGCTCGACTGCCATCAATCCCGGCGAGGCGGTGGAGGAGAAGGTCTCGCTCTCGGACCGCTTCGGCCTGTGGCTCGGCTTCCACAAGTGCAGCCAGGACGAATATCTCGCCATGGTGGCCGCCTATGTGGCCCATCACGGTTTGCCGGTGACCGAGGAGCAGTGGCGCCGCGAGGCGCTGGAATGGGCGACCACCCGCGGCGCCCGCTCGGGCCGCACCGCCTTCCAGTTCGTCCAGGACCTCGCCGGCCGCACCGGCACCCGCCTGAAGTCGGCCTGACCGGCGCGACCGCCCGCAGATGCAAGAAGGGGCGCCCGCTGGGGCGCCCCTTCTTCGTTCAGCCCTTGAAGGCGCGAGGAGGCGCCGCCGTCAGTTCTTGTTGACGATGCAGTCGCCGCCCTGGCCGCGCAGCGCCTGGCACAGTTCGTTGGCCTGGTCGCGCGAGGCGAAGGGGCCGACCTGGGCGCGGTAGAACACGCCGCGCTCGCCGAGATCGGCCTTGCGCACCTGCGCCGTATAGCTGCCAAGCAGGCTCGGATACTTGGCCTGGAGCGCCCTTTCCAGGAGCCCCCTGCGCGTCCCGCCCTCGGAGCGCTGCGAGGCACCCTGCACCCACATATGCTCGCCGCCGGCCGCCCACCGGCGCGTGAGCGCCGCGGTCTGGGCCGGAGCGGCGA
>NZ_JBNFNU010000078.1:0-13868 GCF_057364445.1 Xanthobacter sp. BG11Y11_SDJG | reverse complement strand
TGCCGCTCGTGCTGGACGGCGAGCGGCTCGGCGTCTCGGTGCCCGGCCCGAACTTCCGCCTCTCGACCGCCGGGCGGAGGCCGCCGCCAGTCTCGGCGCCGCGGTCCGGCGCATCCAGCAGCTTTTCGACAAGGGGGCCGACGCCCGATGATCCGACGCATCTCCCTCGCGCTCGCCCGCTACGAACAGGCGCTCCTGGCGCTCGGCGCCCTCTGCCTGTTCGCGATGATGGTCATTGTCTTCGTCGACGTGGCCATGCGCTATCTCTTCAACAGCCCGCTCGGCTTCTCCTACGATCTGATCTCGCTCTATCTGATGGTGGGCGTGTTCTTCTTCGCGCTGTCCGACACGCTGCGGCACGACGAGCACGTGCGCGTCGACATCCTCTATCTGCGTATGCCGGACGGCCTGCGGCGCCTGTGCGACCGCATCTCCTACGGGCTGAGCGCGGTGCTGTTCGCGGTGATCCTGTGGACCGGCATCGTGCGCGCCATCGCCAGCACGGCCCAAGGCGAGGTCATGGCGACGCTGATCCCCTGGCCGATCTGGGTTGCCTACTGGATCGTGCCCATCGGCACCGCGCCCATCGTGCTCCTGTGCCTGCTGCGCTTCCTCCATCCGCCGGGCAAGGCCCAGCATCCGGCCTGAGCGCCGTTCCCCGGCGCCCGGCGCCCAACCAAGCGAACACGCCTTCCAGGGAGACGTCATGACGTCGTTAGCGATCATCGGCCTGCTGTTCGCGCTGCTCGCCATCGGCATGCCGGTCGGCTTCGCCATGGCGGTCGCGGGCGCGCTCGGCCTGCTCTTCACCGCCGGTCTCGCGGCGACCATCGGCGTGCTGGAGACGACGCCGTTCTCGGTCACGAATTCCTACGAGCTGATCGCCATCCCCATGTTCATCCTGATGGCGGAACTGGTTGTGGCGAGCGGCATCGCCGACGGCCTCTTCCATGCCATGTCGGTGTGGATCGGCCGGGTGAAGGGCGGCCTTGCGGTGGCCACCGCGCTCGCCGGCGCGGGCTTCGGCGCCATCTCCGGATCGAGCACCGCCTCCGCTGCGGCGCTCTCCGCCACCTCCATCCCGGCCATGACCCGGGCCGGCTACGAGCCGAAGTTCTCCTGCGGCGTGGTGGCGATCTCCGGCACCCTCGCCATGCTGATCCCGCCCTCCATCGCTTTGGTGCTCTACGGCATCATCGCCGAGGTCTCGATCGCCGATTTGCTGATCGGCGGGGTGATCCCCGGCCTGCTCGTGACCTTCGCCATCATCGCCACGGTCTACGCGCTGATCTGGCACGACCCGTCCATCGCCCCCGCGGGCCGCTCCTACAGCTGGGCCGACAAGTTCGCCGCGCTGAAGCAGGTCGGTCCCATGCTGGCTCTGCTGTTCCTGGTCACCGGGGTGATCTATGTGGGCATCGCCACGCCGACGGAGGCGGCGGCGCTCGGCGCGTTCGGTGCGCTCGTGCTCACCGCGGCGGTGGGCAAGCTGACCTACCCGACGCTGCGCCACGTGCTGGCGCGCTCGGCCCGCGCCACCTGCATGATCCTGATGATCGTCATCGGCGCCCACATCTTCGGCTTCTTCCTGACGCTGACCCAGGTCACACAGATGACCGTGGCCTTCATCACCAGCCTGGACGTGTCGCCTTATGTGGTGATGGCGATGATCGTCCTCGTCTACATCATCCTCGGCTGCTTCATGGACCAGCTGGCGATCCTGATCCTGACCGTGCCGATCGTGGTGCCGGCCATCAAGGCGCTCGGCTTCGACCCGGTGTGGTTCGGGGTGATCGTGGTGGTCACCGCCGAGGTGGGCATGGTGACGCCGCCGCTCGGGCTGAACGTGTTCGTCGTCTCCCGCTACAGCGGCCGGCCGCTGGAAGAGATCTTCGCCGGCATCGCGCCGCACGTGGTCGCGCACCTCCTCGTCATCGCCGCCCTCATCGCCTGGCCGGGGCTCGTGCTCTGGCTGCCCAGCACCATGAACTGAATCCCTTGGAACTGAATCCCTTGGAACTGAATCCCTTGGAACTGAACCCCTTGGAGGACGCCATGGCCGACACCCCCCGGACCTATCTGGTACGCGAGCAGGACGTGCGCACCTATTCCCCCGCCAACCATTCCGGCACCGTCAACCGCCGCCTCATCAGCCGCGAGACCGTGGGCGCCGGCCAGCTCGAAGTGGTGCTCGGCACCATCGAGAAGGGGCAGGGCGCCCATCCGCACCACCACGATGGCATCGAGCAGGCCTGCTACATCCTCTCCGGCACCGCGCGCGCCGAGGTGGACGGCCAGGTGCTGGAGATGGGGCCGGGCGACACCTGCTTCTTTCCCGCCGGCATGGAGCACGTGTTCATCGCCACCAGCGAGGAACCGGTGCGCGTGCTCGTGATCTACGCCCCGCCTTACGCCGAGAAGGTCTGACCAACGACCCCACCCACCCCACGGAGGATCACCTGATGACGACCCTGTCCCAGCGCCTCGGCCTTCTGGCCGGCGCCGCCGCCTTCGCCCTCGCGGCGCTGCCCGCGTCCGCCGCCGACGTGACGCTGAAGCTCGCCGACTCGCTGCCCGCGGGCCATTCCATCACCAAGAACGCCACCCATTTCTTCTTCGACCGCGTGAAGGCGCTGTCGGGCGGCAAGGTGGAGTTCCAGCACTTCCCGGCCGAGCAGCTGGGCAAGGCGAAGGACCTGCTCTCGGTCACCCAGACCGGCCTCGCCGACATCGGCTACATCGTGCCGAGCTACGTCTCCGAGAAGATGCCGCTCGGCGCCGTGGCCGAGCTGCCGGGCGGCTTCGCCTCGTCGTGCGAGGGCGCCAAGGCGTTCTGGTCGCTGGCCAAGCCCGGCGGCCTGCTGGATGCGCTGGAGTTCAAGCCGAACGGCGTGCGGGTGCTCTATGTGGTGGCGCTCTCGCCCTACCAGGCGGTGTTCTCCGAGAAGGCCGGCTTCAAGAGCTTCGACGACTTCAAGGGCCGCAAGATCCGCTCCAATCCCGGTCCCATGGAGCTCGGCCTGCGCAATCTCGGCGCGGTGCCGATCCGCATGACGCCGCCGGAAATCTTCGACGCCATGACCAAGGGCACCATCGACGGCGCGCTGCTGCCCTTCACCTCCACCGTGTCCTACAGCCTCGACAAGGTGGTGAAGTCGTCCACCATCGGCCAGAACTTCGGCACCGTTGGCATCACCTACTCGATCAACCTCAACAAGTGGAACGGGCTGCCCAAGGACGTGCAGGACGCGCTCACCAAGGCGGGAGACGAGACGGTGGGCCATGCCTGCGCCAAGTTCGACACCGAGGAAGGCGAGCTTGCCAAGCGTCTCGAGAAGGACGGCGTGCTCATGGTCAAGTTCACGCCCGAGCAGGAGAAGATCCTCGCGAACAATTTCGATGAGGTCTCCAAGGACTGGGCGGCGAACCTGCAGAAGCGCGGCAAGCCCGCCGACAAGGTGCTGGAGGCATTCCGCGCCGCCATCGCCGCGCAGCGCTGAGCCGTTCGCCGGGGCGGGGGCCGCACGGCCCCGCCCCGGCGCATCCCCCAGGGTTCCGGCGCCGCGCCGGTCCGCACCATGCCGAGGAGCCGAGCCATGGCGGGCCTCTATTTTGAAGATTTCGTCGAGGGCCGGGTGTTCGCCCACGCGATCACGCGCACCATCACCGAATCCGACAACATGCTGTTCAGCTGCCTGACCATGAACCCGCAGCCGCTGCACATCGACCGGCACTTCGCCGCCAAGACCGAGTTCGGCCAGCCGCTGGTGAACAGCCTCTTCACCCTCGGGGTGATGATCGGCATCACGGTCGCCGACACCACGCTCGGCACCACCATCGCCAATCTCGGCATGAGCGACGTGCGCTTCCCGAAGCCCGTGTTCCAGGGCGATTCGATCCGGGTCGAGACCACGGTGGTCTCCACCCGCGCCAGCCGCTCGCGGCCCGACGCCGGGCTCGTGGAGTTCGAGCACAAGGCCTTCAACCAGGACGGCATCGAGGTGGCGGTGTGCCGCCGCCAAGCCTTTATGCGCCGCCGTCCCTCGGGTGAGCGCCATGCCGGCTGAGCGCCCCGCGCGGGCCGAGCCGCGCTCCTATCTCTTCGTTCCGGGCGACGCTCCGGACAAGATGGCGAAGGCGTGGGCCGCCGGCGCCGCCGACGCGCTCATCCTGGACCTCGAGGATTCGGTCGCGCCCGAGCGCAAGGATGCCGCCGTCGGCACGGTGCGCGCCTTCCTTCGGGCTGCGAGATGGGGGCAGGGCCGCTGCTGTTCGTGCGCGTCAACGGCACCGAGCCTGAGCGCGCGCTCGCCGAGATCGCGGCGCTGCCGCTGGCGCCGCTCGCCGGCATCGTCTGGCCGAAGCTCGCCTCCATCGCCCAGCTCGCGCCGGTCGCCAGCGCGCTCGACGCCCTGGAGGCGCGGGATGGGCTCGCCGGCGGCCATGTGGGCATCGTCGGCATCGTAACGGAGACCGCCGCCGCGCTGCTCAACGGCGCCGACCTCGGCAAGGGACATCCGCGCCTGACGGGCTATACCTGGGGCATGGAGGACCTGTCCGCCGAGCTCGGCCGCGCGCCGCTGCCCGGCCGCACCGACGCGCAGAGGGTGCTCGCCACCCATGCGCAGCTCTTCTGCCTCCTGACCGCCAACGCCGCCGGTATCACCCCCATCGACGCGGTGGACGCGAACTTCCGCGACCTGCCGGCGCTTGAGGCGGACACGCGCCGCGCGGCGGAACTCGGCTTCCGCTCCCGCATGGCGATCCATCCGGCGCAGATCGCGCCCATCCATGACGGCCTTGCGCCCGATGCCGCGACGCTCGACTGGGCGCGGCGCGTGCTGGCGCTGGCGGCCGAGAATCCCGGCGCCTCCGCCTTCAAGCTCGACGGGCGCATGGTGGACCGTCCCCACATCCGAACCGCCCAGGCCATCCTCTCTCGGATCAAGGCGCAATGACCCCCCTGCTGACCGGCATCCGCGTCGTCGACATCACCTCCATCGTCCTCGGGCCGTTCGCCGGCCAGGTGCTGGCCGACCTCGGCGCCGACGTGATCAAGGTGGAGCCGCTGGAGGGCGAACTGGCCCGCTCGGTCTATCCGGTGGCGCCGGACGGCATGGGCGCCATGTTCGCCAACAACAACCGCAACAAGAAGAGCCTCGCGCTCGACCTGAAGTCGGCGGCCGGCAAGGAGGTGCTGCGCAAGCTCATCGCCTCCGCCAACGTGCTGCTGCACAACATGCGGGTGGACGCCATCACCCGCCTCGGCTTCGGCTTCGAGGCGGTGAAGGCGATCAATC
The DNA here is from genome assembly GCF_057364445.1 of Xanthobacter sp. BG11Y11_SDJG. Lineage (NCBI taxonomy): Bacteria > Pseudomonadati > Pseudomonadota > Alphaproteobacteria > Hyphomicrobiales > Xanthobacteraceae > Xanthobacter > Xanthobacter sp. BG11Y11_SDJG. Next base: position 8,568 of record NZ_JBNFNU010000078.1, on the reverse strand, counting down.
CCCGCATCATCTACTGCTCGGCCATCGGCTTCGGCCAGGACGGGCCGTATCGCGACCGGCCCGCCTATGACGACGTGATCCAGGCCGCGAGCGGGCTCGCCATGCTGCCGGCCCATGTGGGCGGCACCCCGGCCTACGTGCCGAGCGTGGTGGCCGACAAGGTGGCCTCGCTCTATGCGGTCTACGGCGTGCTGGCGGCGGTGGCCGCCCAGGCGCGCGGGCAGATCGAGGCGGTGGACGTGGAAGTGCCCATGTTCGAGAGCCTGGTCGGCTTCCTGCTCAACGAGCACCTGGCCGCCGCCACCTTCTCGGCCGAGCCGAAGGGGTCGGGCTATCACCGCCTGTTCTCGCCCGACCGCAAGCCCTACCGCACCAAGGACGGCTGGGTGGCGGCGCTGCCTTATACCGGCGACCAGTGGCGCCGGCTGCTGGCCGAGATCGGCCGCGCCGACATTGCCGCCGAGCCCTGGTTCCAGGATGCTGGCGAGCGCAGCCGGCGCGTCGCCGAACTCTACCGCGTGCTCGGCGCCGCGGTGCTCGAGCGCTCCACCGCAGACTGGTTGGAGACCTTCGCGCGGCTCGACATTCCCTATTCCAAGGTGAACGACCTCGACGACCTTCTGGCCGACCCGCACCTCAACGCGGTGGGCTTCTTTGAGCCCGGCGCGCTTGCCGAGGCCGGGATCGCGCGGACGCTGCGCCAGCCGGTGGTGTTCCGCGGCGCGGCGCGGGCGCCGGACCGGCCGGCCGCAGCCATCGGGGCGGACACCGATTCCGTCCTCGCCGGGCTCGGCTATTCCGGCGGCGAGATCGCCGCGCTCAAGGCGTCGGGGGCAGTGGGCGGTGCAAAGGAGGGCGACCATGATTGATGCGGCGGACGCGGGCTGGCCCAAGATCGGCACCGGCTTCCATTTCGAGGACCTGTCGCTCGGCATGCGCTTCCGCACCGCCGGGCGCACCATCCTGGAGGCGGACCTCGCCGCCTTCTGCAACCTGACCTGGCTCACCGAGGAGCTATTCACCAACGCCGCCCACCGCGATGGCATGACGCTGCCCGCCGCCGTGGTGCCGGGCTCGCTGGTCTATGCCTTCGCCGAAGGGCTGATGCTGCCGATGATGCAGGACACCGGCCTCGCCTTCCTGGAGGCGGACGTGAAGGTGAAAGGGCCCACCGTGGTGGGCGACACCATCACCGTCTTCTGCGAGGTGGTGGAGGCGCGCCTCACCTCGCGCGGCGACCGCGGCCTGGTGCGCACCTTCAATTCGGTGCGGCGCGCCGACGGCCGCGAGGTGCTGACCTACAATCCCCTGCGGATGATCAAGGTGAAGGGCGTCTGAGTCGTCCGGCCTGGTCGGGCGCGCAATGTCTGGCGCGCGATCTCGCGCTTTCAGAGGCAGCCCATAACGCCTTGCCCGGTCGCGCAATCGCGACGGGGGCGGCGGCGCCACGCTTCCGCCACCTTTCGGCCCCCTTCTGCCGCCCGCGCGTGCCTGCCGTTTCGGCAGGTTCGGGTGGGGAGGGCGTCGCCTGGCGGGGTGGGCGCCCCTCCCGTCGGGCGCCGGACGAGCCGGCGCGCGGCCCGTCATCCTTTGGGAGCTTGAGATGACCTTCCACACCCCGTCGGCCGCGCTGTGCGCGGCGAGCCTGCTTATGGCCGTCCCGGCCTTCGCCCAGCAGCCGAGCCAAGCCATCAGGGAAATCCCGGCCGACAAGGCGAAGCTCACCGGCGCCATGACAGTGGACTACAATTCGCGCCTGGCGCGGCCGTCCACCGGCACCGATCTTTACGAGATCACCGAGCTTGCGGTTGCCGACCTGATGATCCTCAAGGGTTCGGTTCAGCGCACGCCGGGCAAGAGCCTCACCTATTCGGTGAAGTTCGACGTGGTGAATCCCACGAACCCCAGCCAGATCGCGCGCGAGGTGGCGATCCTGCGCGGCGACCTGCCGATCGACAACAATGGCCGCTACACCCCGGACGCAGGGCGGCTGCGGCTCGACATCGTCAAGGGCAACCAGACCTCGTCGGCCGCCGGCGGCGCGATCCAGGGCCGCAACGTGACGCGCTGGTGGGAGGTGGGGGAGCAGTTCCGCAAGGCGCAGAAGGAGGCCGACAAGGTCTATTCGCGCTACGTGGACGGCAAGGTCGTCTCGATCCAGGTGAAGAACCCCGACCCGCTGCGCTTCGAGCGCGCGCAGTTGCCCTCCGGCCCGTTCTCGTTCCTGCCCGAGGTGCGGGTCTCCGGCAATCTCGACTATGACTACGAGCTGGGCAACTGGCTGACCGACCAGAACGGCATCACCTTCACCTACACGGTGGCCGACCGCTCCATCACCGACCGGGTCGGCGGCTCGATCCGTTATGTGGAAGAGGAAGGAAACTTCACCGATAAGGCCGGCAAGAAGAAGCCCTATACCGGCTATTACGAGTACAATCTGCGCTGGAACGAGCAGGCGGTGCAGAACGACCAGAGCTTCTTCGATGCCTCCGCCGCCCAGGCGCAGGCCGACGCGTTCTTCTCCAATGCCGACCAGACCAAGCCGGGCCTCTACGGGCGCGTCTACTACAATGACAGCGAGGACGGCTGCAAAAGGGTGAAGGGCGAGGACGGGAAGATGGCCTGCGTCGGTCCGACCCGCTCGGAGATCACCTACGACCTGAAGGCGGAGAAACTCACCTATGCCCAGCTTTCCAACTGGGTGAAGCTGGAGCTTCTGATCCTCGGCCCGCTCACCGACGAGTGAGCAGGGCGCTTCGCGCGCCGCGATGCCCCGGCCTGTCCGGAGGCATCGCGTTCATGCGCTCCGTCATGCCCCTCCCGCACACCGTCATGCTTCCCGCACACCGTCATGCCCCGGCTTGTCCGGGGCATCCACTAGGGGGCGACGCGCCGCCTGGACTGTCAGCGCCAGCGCGTGTGCGCCGGTGGATCCCCCGGACGAGCCGGGGGATGACGGCGGTGAGGGGGATGACGGCGGTGATGAACCCGGCACGCGGCTGCGGGCCGAAGGCCGGATGGCGCCCGCGGCCGGCCGTCGGCGCCGCCGCCCGCACCCGCCGGGGGATGACCGCGCTCAGTCCAGAACCGCGGCCTTGAGAAGGCAGACCATCACCGCATGGGCGGCGCGCCCGAAGTGTTGCGGATGACGTGGCGGCGGTCGCAGCGATAGCGCAGCGTCTCGCCTGCCTTCACGGTCTCCACCTCGCCGGCCACCTCGACCTCCAGGGTGCCCGCGAGCAAGGAGAGGCATTCCACGGAGCCGCGCTGGTGGCCTTCCGAATCCAGCTCGCCGCCCGGCTCGGCGCGGAAGTCGTAATATTGCAGCCACTCCACGGTCTTGATCCAGCCGATGATGGACAGGCGGCACAGCCCGTCCTCGGAGAGCAGGATCGGCGTGTCGGCGCGCGAGAGCTTCTCCAGGAACGGCGCGTCGTCGGAGGAGGCGAGCACCCGCTCCACGGACATGTCCAGCGCCTGGGACAGGCGCCAGACGGTGGCGAGGGTCGGGTTGGTCTCGTTGCGCTCGATCTGGCTGATGATCGACTTCGCCACCCCGGACTGCTCGGCGAGGTCGGAGAGCGAGAGGTTGTAGGCCTTGCGCAGCCGCTGGATGGTCTTGCCCAGCTGTCCGGTCAGGGCTTGGGCGCCCGTCTCCAGCGCCGCGCCGCCGCGCACCTTCCCCACCATGACGCCTCATCCTTTCCGACGAACGAACGTTCGTTGGGGCGGACGATAGCGCCGAAATCCCCTGCGGCAAGACAATTCCAGGGTACCGCGCCGGGGAGCGGCTGGACCGGCGCCTAGCGCCAGAGCGCCCAGAAATGATGCACCGGCCCGTGCCCGTGGCCCACGGCGAGCGTGTCCGCGGCGGCGATGGCGCCGGTGATGTAGGCCTTCGCCTCGCGCACCGCGGAACCGAGGTCCTCGCCCTTGGCCAGCCCCGCCGCCACGGCCGAGGAGAGGGTGCAGCCGGTGCCATGGGTGTTGCGGGTGGCGTGGCGCGGCGCCACGAGGCGGCGGCGCCGGTCGTCTCCACCAGGAGGTCGACGCTTTCCGGCCCGGCGCCGTGCCCGCCCTTCATGAGCACCGCCCCGGCGCCGAGCTTCAGCAGCGCCTCGCCTTGGCGCTGCATCTCGGCCTCGTCCTCCGCCATGGGGCGGCCGAGCAGCACCGCCGCCTCGGGCAAATTGGGGGTGAGGAGGTCGCAGCGCGGGATCAGCACCTCCTTCAGGGTCTCGACCGCCGCGTCGGCGAGGAGCTTGGCGCCGGAGGCCGCCACCATCACCGGGTCCAGCACCACCGGCCGCGCCTGATGGCGCGCGAGGGCATCGGCGACCGTGCGGATGGCGCCGGGGCGCGAGAGCATGCCGATCTTCACCGCCTTGACGTCGAGATCGGAAAACACCGCGTCCGCCTGGGCGGCGATGAAGTCGTCCGGCACGTCGTGGATGGCGGTGACGCCGCGCGTGTTCTGCGCGGTGAGGGCGGTGATGACGCTGGCGCCGAACACGCCGAGCGCGGAGAAGGTCTTCAGGTCCGCCTGGATGCCCGCGCCGCCGCTCGAATCGGAACCGGCCATGGTGAGGGCGATGGGCACGGCGGTGCCGGCAGGGATCGATGGGACAGGCATGGCGTTCCTCCGCGGCGGGTCGTCCGCTTCATTCATCCCGCGGGCTTAGCCTGCCTGCGGGCCGGGTTGAAGGGGAATGCGGGCGGCGCCCACGGCGCTTGCCAGCGCGGCGCGAATTGTCCAACGTGGCGCCGCCCACGCTCAGGGAGTGCGCCGTGATCCCGTTCTTCGTCCAGATCAAGTGCCAGCTCGGCAAGTCCTACGAGGTGGCCACGGCGCTCGCCAATGCCGAGATCGCGTCCGAGATCTATTCCACCGCCGGCGACTACGACCTGATGGTGAAGTTCTACGTGGAGCCAGGCACCGATATCGGCCACTTCGTGAACGAGAAGGTGCAGACCATTCCCGGCATCCAGGACACCCGCACCATCCTCACCTTCAAGGCGTTCTGAGGGACAAGGCATTCTGAGCGACAAGGCGTTCCGAGGCGCTCAGGTCTCCTCGCGCTGGCGCTCCACGCTCTCGCGCGTGAGGCTGCGCACGTCCTTCATGTAAGGCGGGCGGGGGATCGAGGTGTGCGCCGCCCGGAGCGCCGCCGACCAGCGCTCGCGCAGATCGTGGAAATAGGGTTCGCCGGGCTCGATCCGGTACTTCAGCTCGGAATGCAGCTTGTCCGGGCACACCACCAGCACGTCGATGGGCAGGCCGACGCCAAGGTTCGAGCGCATGGTGGAATCCATGGAGATCAGGCTGGTCTTGAGCGCGTCGGCGATCTCCATCTCGTAGCTCACGGCGCGGTCCAGCACCGGCTTGCCGTATTTGTGCTCGCCGATCTGCAGGAAGGGAGTGTCCTGCGTGCACTCGATGAAGTTGCCGGCATTGTAGATCATGAACAGGCGCAGCGGCCCGCCGGCGATCTGCCCGCCGAGCAGGAACGACACGTCGAAATTGACCGAGCTCTGCTCCATCACGTCGCCGTTCACCCGGTGCACCTGGCGGATGGCGGTGCCCACCAGCTGGGCGGCCTGGAACATGGTGCGCGCGTCGCGCAACTGGTGGCGCTCGCCGGCCTCGTGGTCCTCCACCCCCTCGTGCAGCAGGCTGATGACCGACTGCGACACCGACAGGTTGCCGGCGCAGGCGATGGCCATCACGTGGTGGCCCGGCTCCTCGAACACGTGGAGCTTGCGGAAGGTCGAAATGTTGTCGAGGCCGGCATTGGTCCTGGTATCGGCGATCATCACGAGGCCGTCCCGCACCAGAACGCCGCAACAATAGGTCATCGCCTTCCCCCTGGAGCCTCGACATCCCGGCGCCGTGCCGGCATCTCGCCCCCGCTCCCCACCCCGGTTGGCGCGAACTATAGCGAGGGGGCCGCGCCGCCGCAATGCGCGCGCACGGCAAGGCTGCTATTCGCATTCCTCCGCCGGCGCGCCGCGGCGGAACGGGCCGAGTTCGGTGAGGATGGCGGCGTCCTCCGCCACCGCCACCCGTTCCTGCTCCAGAAAGTGGGCCACCGCACGCCGCAGGCCCGGATGGGCGATGAGGTGGGCGGAATAGGTCGCGGCGGGCAGATCACCCCGCGCCAGCTTGTGGTCGCCCTGGGCGCCCGCCTCGACCCGGGCGAGGCCGCGGGAAATGGCGAAGTCGATGGCCTGGTGGTAGCAGACCTCGAAATGCAGGAACGGGTGCTCCTCGACGGCGCCCCAATAGCGGCCATAGAGCGCATCCGCGCCGATGAAGTTGAGCGCCCCGGCGATATAGCGCCCGCTGCGCTTCGCCATCACCAGTAGCACGCTGTCCGCCATGCGCGCGCCGATCAAGGAGAAGAAGCGGCGGTTGAGGTAGGGCCGGCCCCATTTGCGCGCGCCGGTGTCCTGGTAGAAGGCGAAGAAGGCATCCCAGGCGGCTTCCGTGAGGTCGGCGCCGGTGAGCCATTCGATGGCGATGCCACCCTCCAGCGCCTCACGCCGCTCCTTCTTCAGCGCCTTGCGCTTGCGCGAGGCGAGCGCGGCGAGGAAGTCGTCATAGCTGCCATAGCCGTGATTCAGCCACTGGAACTGCCGGTCGGTGCGCTGGAGGAAGCCCTGCCGCGCCAGGCTGTCCCACTCCTCGCGGGTGGCGAAGGTGACATGGGCGGAGGAGGCCTCGCGCAGCCGCATCAGCTCGGCGACGCCGGCGGCGAGCGCGGCGCGGCCGGTTCGTCGCCGGGATCGCGCGTCAGCAGGCGGCGGCCGGTGACGGGCGTGAACGGCACCGCCAATTGGAGCTTCGGATAATAGTCGCCGCCCGCGCGCTCGAACGCATCCGCCCAGCCGTGGTCGAACACGTATTCGCCCTGCGAATGGGACTTGAGATAGCAGGGCGCGACGGCGGTGATTGCGTCGGCGCCGTCCAGCACCAGATGCTGCGGCATCCAGCCGGTGCGGGCGCTGGCGCAGCCGGCCTCCTCCAGCGCCGAGAGAAACGCGTGCGAGAGGAACGGGTCGGGCCGCGCCGCGCCGCCGGCGGCGCAGGCATCCCAGTCCGCGGGGGCGATCTGCGACAAGGCGGTGAGGACGCGGATGGAAGCTTCGGGCATGTCCTAAACGTGGGCCGGTCGCCGCGGGCAGGGGAGCGCGACGGTGCGTCGCAGCATGGCCCAATTTATCCGATCAGGGAACGAAGCCCTCGAAGATCATCTGGTCGGCGCCGCGCGCGGCCTGCGTGCGCTCCTGCGGCGTGCGGACGGTCCAGGCCAGAAGCGGGACGCCGAGCCCCGGGCAACGCGCGGCGCCGGGGCATCGAGGTCGGCGACGCGATAGGCGACGAACTGGAAGCGCGAGCGCGGCCAGTGCAGCAGGTTGCCGAGGCAGAAGCGGTTGCCCAGAGGGAAGACGGACCAGTCGGGATGGTCGTAGCGGTGCTCGGCGACCACGCCGCGCGGCACGGCCGGGGCCGCCCGCCGCACCGTCTCGATCATGGCGGGATCAAACGACATCAGCGCCGCCGGCCCGCCATAGGCCGCGACCACCTGCGCGGCGCGCGTGGCGAGGCGGGTGTCGCCGGAGAAGTCGCTCTTGATCTCGATGAGCAGCGGCGCGCGGCCCGCCACGCGGTCGAGCAGCTCGCTGAGGCGCATCATGCGCTCGGCGGTCGCCTTGAACGGCACCTCGGTCAGCGCCGCGGCGGTAAGGGCGCGCACCGGCCCGGAGCGCTCGGTGAGGCGGTCGAGGGTGAAGTCGTGGAACACCATGGCCTCGCCGTCGGCGCTCGCCTGGAGATCCACCTCGATGGCGAAGCCGCCGGCCAGCGCTGCGTCGATCGCCGCCGGCATTGTTTCGACGACGCCGCGCCGCGGCGTCGTGCAGGCCGCGGTGGGCCACCGGGCGCGCCGTGACGAAGCCGAAATCACCGGAACGAGACGTCATGGCACGGCGCACCCATTTTGGCCTGGGATCAGGCGATTTCGACCACCGCCTCGACTTCCACCGCGGCGTCGAACGGCAGCGCGGCGATGCCCACCGCCGAGCGGGCGTGGCGGCCCTTGTCGCCGAGAATCTCGACCAGAAGGTCGGAGCAGCCGTTCACCACCTTGGGCTGGTCGGTGAATTCGGGCACCGAGTTCACGAACGCCACCAGCTTCACCACCCGCACCACCTTCTCCAGGTCGCCGACGGTGGCCTTCACCTGGGCGAGGATGTTGATCGCGCACAGCCGCGCCGCCGCCTGGCCGGCCTCGATGGAGACGCCGCCGCCGAGCTTGCCGGTGGTGATCTTGCCCGCGCCGTCGATGGACACCTGGCCGGAGACGAACAGCAGGTTGCCGGTGCGCACCACCGGCACATAATTGGCGAGCGGCGGGGTCGGCGTGGGCAGCGTGATGCCGAGGCTCGCGAGCTTCTGTTCGATGGTGGTGGTCATTGACGGCTCCTGCCACAAGGATTGCGCAATTGGGCCTTCCTCTTTGGCGGAAGCGCCGCCGCGGCGCAAGCCGTCCCGCGCGGGGGCGGGCG
>NZ_JBNFNU010000077.1:0-14210 GCF_057364445.1 Xanthobacter sp. BG11Y11_SDJG | reverse complement strand
AGACGCTGTCATTGAGGCCCGGCGCCTGGGCATTGAACGAGACGCTCTTGAGATCGAGCTCAAGGCAGCTGTCCGAGCCATAGGCGTAGAAAGCCTTCAGCGTCAGGGCATGGACCGCGGCAAGGAAGGCGACGTCAGGCTGCTCGCCCAGCGAATGGCGCAGGCCGAGGGTGCGGTGGGTGGTCAGCTCCGTGAGCAGCCGGTCGGAGATGGGGGTGAGGCCGTCCTCCTCCTCGGGCTCGCCAGGAGCATCGCCTGCTGCCGCCTCCTGCCGAGGGGATGAGGCCACGAGGTTGGCACCGTCGGTCTCGATGGAAGGGTCATGGTCCTCCTCGACCGGCACCTCGTCCTCCGGGCGGACGAAACCCCGTTCCACCCGGAGCTTTCCATCCTGTGCGATGCTGACGAAGGCGCCGGCCCGGGCGACCTCCGCCGGATCGAACGCGAGAGGACGCGCTTCGAAGGCCTCCAGCATCGCCTCGAGTGCCCCGAGCCGCGCGTCGACCTCTTCGGGAAGCTCGTCGACATCGGCATGTTCTTCGGACAGACGATCGTATTCCCCCTGGGCTGCCTCCCGCGCAGCCTCCTCCGCTTCGGTCAAATGCATGGGCTCGCCCCGCAATTGGCGTAGGCCATAGGTGTGGCCATAGGCGAAGTCCGGCGCGACCTCGATCCACTTCCAACCCTCGCTCCGGATCACGTCGGCCTCGGCGACGAGCTTCTCGGCCACCATCCGGTCGACGAGGGGCACATCCTGCAGCCAGCCACCGTCATCGCCCTGGAACAGGTCGCGCAGCACCGTGCCGCCGGCCATCTCGTAGGCCTCGATGCCGATGAAGCGGGCCCGCTTGTCGGATGCCCGCACCGCGCCCTCCGTCAGCATGCGCCGGATGACATAGGGCTGCTTGTCGTAAGCTTGGGCGAGACGCTCCAGCACCTGCTCCTGCCGTTCATGGTCGCCCGATACGGTGAAGGCCATGAGCTGGTCGAGGGTGAGGCCATCCTCGGCATAGGTGTCGAGGAGCGTCGGAGAGAGCGAGGCGAGCTTCAGCCGCTGCTTCACCACCGCGACCGAGACGAAGAAGGCGGCGGCGATCTCCTCCTCGGACTGGCCCTTCTCCCGCAGAGCGAGAAAGGCACGGAACTGGTCGAGGGGATGGAGCGGCGCGCGCTGGACATTCTCGGCGAGGGAATCCTCCTCGGCGATGCCGCCCTCACGGACAATGCATGGCACCGGGGCCGTCCTGGCGAGGCGCTTGCGCTTCACCAGCAGCTCCAGCGCCCGATAGCGCCGCCCGCCGGCCGGGATCTCATACATGCCGGTCTCGACGCCGTCGGGATCGACCACGGCTCGGACATTGAGGCCCTGGAGCAGGCCGCGCCGGGCGATGTCCTCGGCGAGTTCCTCGATGGAGACGCCCGCCTTCACCCGGCGGACGTTGGCCTGACTCAGCACCAGCTTGTTGAAAGGGATGTCGCGGGAGGACGAAAGGGTGATCTTCTGAACGGCCGTGGCCATGGGATATTTCTCCGCGACGGGCGGCCAGAGAACCTCTCTCTGGCCTCCAACCCGTCACGAAGGACGGCGCCGCCCTCTTCCTCTGAGGACGGCGCCGCAGAACCGATGATCCGGAAATCCGGAACAACACGAAGCCGGAGACACGACATTCCGCATCTCCGGCTTCGCGGATCTCAGACGGCGCGGTCGAGGAGTTTCTTCGCCCGCGCCTCCAGATCGAGGCGGGCATCCTGGTGGGGCTTGTCCCGGGCCACGGCCGTGATGCCCTGCACGAAGTCGAAGATGCTCTCCGGCTTGCGACCTTCTTCGGCCAGCACGGTCTCGATCACCTTCTGCGTCTCCGCCTTGGAGAAGCCCTTGCGGCGCAGGAACTCGGTGCGGTCCTCGTCGGTGCGCGCCACGATGCGCTCGCGTGCCGCCTTGATGCCGTTGACGAAGGGCATGGGGGAGGAGTTAGCAAAGCGCTCCAAAGCCGGCGCCGCCTGATGGGCGAACCGAGATGCGGCATACTTGGAGTGCCGGATGGTGATCTCCTCGAAATCCTCGACGCCCCACAGGTTGCGGTTCTGGCAGACGGCCCGCAGGTAGAAGCTGGCGATCCCCAGCGTCTTGGCGCCCACCTCCGAGATTCCAGCAATAGAAGCCCCGAAAAAACAGGTCCGGAGAGCCGTCCGGCAGCCGGCCAGCCTCGATGGGATTGAGATCGTCGACCAGGAACAGGAACACGTCCCGGTCCGAGGCGTAGAGCGTGGTGGTGTCCTTCGTGATGTCGACGCGGGGATTGTAGATGCCTGTCGACCAGTCGAGCACACCCGGCACCTTCCAGCGGGTGTCGCCGGTGCCATTGCCGGCGATGCGGCGCACGGCATCCACCAGCTCGTGGTCGTAGATGCGGCCGTAGTCGGGACCGGTCACGGCCCGTAGCTCGACGCGGCCGTCCTCCACCTCCAGCGTCTTCACCTGCTCAGCGCGGTGCGTCAGCAGGCCGTGCTGCAGATTGATGCCGGCGAGCGGAGCCGGGAGTTGCCGCAGGTAGGCCGCCGGCGCGCCGATGAGGCTTGCAAGCTGGCCGAAGCTCCAGTGGGTCGGCGCAACAGGAGCCTCCGTCCCCGGCAGCGCGAGCGTCAGCCGGTCCGGCGCCTCTCGGCTCGCTTTGACGCGGATAGCCGCGCTCTCCACCGTCCGGGTCCGGCTCCGGTCGGACCGGCCGCGCACCGCGCCATACAGCTCCGACAGGGACAGATAGCGTTCGTCCGCCGGCCGGGAGAACCACTCCGACGACACGCGGCCGACGCGCTCGCCGCGATTGACATCCACCTTATACCCGCCGCTCGGATCACCGCGGGCGTCCAGAACCTGTTCGTTCATGGGATCGTTCTCCATGACGGGCGCCGGCAGCCTCTCTCCCGGCAGTCAACCCGTCACGGAAACCGGTCCACCCTCTGACTCTTGAGGGGCGTTGCGGGGGCTCCCCGCTCGATGGGGGTCGCCGAGACCTGGCTCGGCCGCAGGGGAAGGCTTTCCCCTAGCAGCGTCACATCAGAAGAGCCGGATTCATTCAGGCCGGCTCGGGAACAGGAGATAGATCCAGTCGGCGCAAGCCGCCAGGATCTTCAGCGCCATGCCGGGGGAATGAATTTCAGCGCTGCCGTGGGACAGACCATTACGTAATGCGATAAGCGCCTCGACAGGATCGGCCATCAGCATGCTGCCCTCGACCATTGGCGGCAACGCGCCCGTTTTGCGTGCTCGATCGACCAGATTGCGCAGCGTGCCGCGTGCGTCTCCACCATGCCCACTCAAACGAAATTTGAGCGCTAGCTCGAAAGCTCCGAATGCTTGGATTTCTCCCACCACGAAGAGATCGTAGTCAAAAAAGGCGTAAAGCATGATGCTACGCGCTCTGTCGAAGGCCTTTTGAACCTCTACGGGTGCCGCACCCTTCAAGCCGACATCAACTATTCCGGCATGATGGTCTCGAAGCGTCATTCGACGCGCGACATCTTGCTCAATAACATAGAGGTCAGCGAACCGGGGATCGGGCTCGAGAAGGGAGTCGAATGGCTTGAGAGACATGGGGCAGATGGCTCCTCTGAGCTATGCGCCCCAAGCGTCAATGATTTGGCGCAGAGGAAACGGAGCTCTTTCCTTCGACCATTCGTGGTACGGCGCTGCCGTCTGGCTATAGGGGCCAGGCTCCGGTCGATCGAACTGAACCCGCGCCGGGATATGGAACGCGCTTCCGAAAACGATCGCCTCGCCCGACGACAAAATCGTCACCTGATCGAGCAAACGCCGCGCCTGCATCGGGATGATGCGTCGGAAATGGTCGATGTCGTCCGGGTTCTGCAGACGATGGCTGATGAAGTTGGCACACTGGCTGATAATTGTCTGGCTGATCTCGCTCGGTCGCTGGCTGGCGATGATCAGTGAGAGGCCAAACTTCCGTCCCTCCTTGGCGATACGCTCATAGGCGAGACGTGCGAGGCGATGGCCGCGGTCTTCGTCCGATCGCGCCGGCCGCGCGTAGTTGTGCGCCTCCTCCAGGACGAGCACCCAAGGATGCTTATAGCGTGATGCCGCCGGCAATCGCTCCCTTGCCTCGAGGAGTACGCGCCCGATGACGGCGCAAGCATAAGGGAGAATCTCGTTTCCCAACATGGATAAGTCGAGCACCGACACCTTAGGCCCGCCCGCATTTCCGAGACCAAAACGGGAAAACCACGATGCCAGATCCGGGATGCTAGTTTCGGCGTTCTCATAATTGAGAAACGAATGCCAGCGTTTATCGTCGAGGCGCGTCTTCAACCTCAGTTTCAACGTCGTGAGGTGTGCATCGACCCTTATGGTATCTTCCTTGGACACCGCTCGATTGATCAGGGATGGATCTGTCAACGTCGAACGGGAGATGCGCAACGGTGAATCGGCTGTCCGAACGGCAGTCTCGGCGACATGGCTGCCGCCGATGATCTTTGCGCGGATTTCATCCTGGAGCTTTCGAGCCTCGGCTTCGATCTGAGCAGCATTCGCGAGGACCTCTTGATTGAAACCGGTGATCGCTTTGTGCGATGCGAACAGAGTTTCAAATGAGGCTGTATCGATGTCGGAATTCGCCAGATAGCCTACAATCAGATCGCAATATGAACCAGCCGACTTCCGTTGTATCTTTTGGAGATCGGAAAGCAGCTTTTCGATTGAGCTTAAAGCACTCTGGAATGTATTAAGATTCGAAACCTCATCAGCATTCCCGCCCTTCGCGATCGCCCACCAATCCTTCAGGACCGGCTCCTGCGTTTGTTCGGCAGCGCTCAACCAAGCGCAGATCTCTTCAGCATTGAGAAACCAGAGTGGAAGGCCGAATTCTTCACCGTTGAGGTAGATGCGATCGGGCAATCGTGTGACGGTCTTGCCTGTTGGGAATGCCTTTTCATACTCGCCATTAATGTCGAGGATAAAGACATGCGGCTCCTCGGCGGCACCATCGAGCGCCTTCATCGCCTTCTGGATCAGGCTGGAAACGGAAAAGGACTTGCCCGAGCCGGTGTTGCCGACGATCGCCAGAGGGCGCGAAAACAGATCGTTGTAGGAGGCGCGCACGACATTGCGCGTCTGGCCCGTTGGAAACCCGATTTTCAGGTCGTAGTCGAAGTCCTTGTCATCATAGCCTTCTGGCCTATTGCGCCGCGGCGGAAGCTCGAACACAGCGCGCAGCACGGCCGGCGATCCGATCTCAGCAGGGGTATCGAGGGTTGGCAGAACGGATATGCCCGGGCTGAAGGAGGCGTCGTCATCAATGTTCTCGATCGTGCCCAGCAACTGCACGCTGGCGATCCGGCGAGACTTCATCAACTCAAGGCTGAGGTCGTCGCCACTTGCAGGGTCGAAGCTCTCGCGCGCCTCGAGGTCGGTAATGATGCCGATGACGGTTTCGCCCGCCCCCAATGAAAATGTCAGGTAGGCGTTGATGGCGATCGCGACCTGGACGCCGTCAAGGGTCGCGCGAAGCGCCGAGCGGGTTTCGGGCAAAAGCTCGACTTTCACCCGAAACCCCTGAACAGCGACGATGTGGCCGACAAGTCTAGGATTATCCATGGTCAAGCCCCCGTATCGGGTTCGGCGGGCATTGCAGACGAGGCGATCTGCTTTTCAAAACGACGCAGACGCAAGAAATCGTCGAGCCATTGGACGTCGGGCATCGCTGACCGCGCAAAATCATCAAAGGTCGCGTGCTTGAACGTGGCAGCCGCAAAGGCTGCGTCGGTCGGGCACAACACGAAAGCGCGCTTGCCAAGGTCCTTGTACCGCCGGATGCGCTCGACGACCGGGCTCTCCGGATTGGGCTCCACCACCAGCATAACCAGCGACGGGTTGATCAAGGCACTCTCGATGATTCGGCTGACATGATCGTCGCCGAAGCCGTAGCCGAGGACGAGCAGGAACGTCTGAGGGATGCCGAGGCGCACTTGGAATGATCGGAAGAGATGCGCATACGGCATCGTCAGCGTCTGCGTGAACTTATTCGCGGTCGGCAGAATACCGATCGATGCGGTTCCCTCGGCAAGATCAACGAGTGCGGCTGCCTTCTCCTCCGGCTTCAAGTCCACATAGGCTCGGAACGGCGCGAGGTCGGGGTGCCGCGCCCGCATCTCGCCATCTTGCTCGAACCAGTGAATTGACCCATGCAGCTTGTAAAAATGCAGGAACTTGTCGAAGCGCCGGACTCGGCCTTCGGCGACTTCCCCCGGATAATAGACGTCAAGGCCGTAGACGGAGGGATCGAACCGCGCTGCGGCGCGGCCGGTGAACCCATCGAAATACTGGATGCCGAGCAACTCCAGCGCCTGCTCGAACAGGGTGTCGTAGTTCAACGTGAAAAGATGAGTTCGCCCGAGATTGCTATCTCGGGCGACGAGCTTGGAGAGAAATGCGAGCTGCGGCGGGGTCTCTCTTATCGACTTCGCCATGGCCTTATCGGGCAAGGACAGCGCGCATTCTGCGAAAATCGACATGCGCAGATGGTTTACGAACCACTGGAGATCGTCAAAGCTTGGTGCGGGTGTGCTCGGCCAGGTGACACCGGAGAATGGTGCGTCTTTCGACTGGCCAATGACCAAGGCGTTGGCGACGAAGGATAGCCAAGCTTCGAAACCTAGCGTCGGTTCATCGATAAAATTAGCCAGCCAGACGGCGTCCCTCCGCGCCTTGATGATGGGGCCGATTGAGGCAGGCACATCCGGGAGGGCCTCGATCGTTTCGAAGACAGCGGTTTCAAGATTCGCCATGGTCTTCCCGCCGGCTGAAACCGACGTACCGGAACCCGTCAAAACCACGAGGTTTTCCATGCGTAGCCATTCGGAGATCAGAGCTTGGAGGCGAACTCGCCCCTGTTTCTGGTCAAGCCCAAGCAGGAGATCTCCAGCATTGCCGTCTTCGGTCAGACCGATGAGCTGGTACTCGATGGGTACAGGCGGCGGCGCCATCTTCATTTTTCCCCCTCCAGGCCGCCACGCAACGGATTGATGATCTGGAGCCCGGCGAAGTCCTTCTCGTTGTCAGTCACCACGACGCATTCATTCGCACCGGCGACGGCGGCGATGATCATGTCGAGTCCGCTACGGGGACGACCCGCCACCTTGCCCTCCGCCATCAGCCGCGCCCAGATCAGGCCGGCCTTGGCGTCGAAGGATAAAATGCGGCCCGTGAACAGGGCCTGCGGCCCCTCCGGCCCGACAAACCAGGCGTCGAGCGCATCGCGTTTCTTGCCGCGGGGCTTTTCCAGAATGCCACGTCGAATTTCAGCGACGGTCAATGACGCAATAAACAGGTCCTCGTCGCGCTGTGTTGCCATCCAAGCCAGCAACGACGCCGACGGCTGCGGCTTGACGATATTGCTGATGATGTTGGTATCGAGGAGATAGCGCGTCACAGATCGACCTTACGCCCCTCTTCACGCGGGCGGGAAAGATCAAGCTCCGCGCCCACCAGCGGCGAGCGGCGTAAAGCGGTGAGGATGCCGCCGGGCTTGGGTGGTTCGCCAGCGACGACTGTCTTCACGGCCGCGCGAACCTGCTCCGCTTCCGGCCCTTCCTCAGCCAGACGACGGGCAAGAGCGCGTATCAGCTCGCGATCGGATTCGAGCGCCATGATCTCGAAGCGCGTGAAGCCGCGCTGCGTCAGACGGGCGCGGTAATTCTGGATCGCTCTCTTCTGTGCAGCATTGCCCATGGCCACCCTCCATGCTATATCTGGATATATAGCCCAGATTTGTTGTGCAGACAAGTGAGGACGCGATGGCGAAACGCGTTTCAGACAGGCTTGGCCAGAGAGCGGATCGCCGCGCCATCCGATGCCGGTATTTTCCGTCTGCTGTGATGCGCTTTTCTACGCCGGATGGCGCCAGCACCAGCAACAATATGCCGAATGCCGTCGAATACTCTCCGTTGATTTGCGTTGCTTATACTTCGATTCACAACAATCGTGAAGCCGATCAACTTGCAATCGCTATCGAACGGCGCAACGATGGACCAGGACAAACGCCAGCAGCAAAGGAGCGCGCTTCGGCTCGTCGAGCCGGAACTGTCGCTCGTGCGCCGCGGCGACGGTCCCGACCCGCGCCTGAGCGAGTTGGCTCGCCTGCTCGCCCGTCGTGCTGCGCGGGAGGTGTTCGAAGAGCAGATGAAGGAACGCAGCACGACGCGCTCCTGACACCTCAGGAGAGTGCGCTTTGAAAGTCGCGATCTACGCCCGCTATTCGTCCGACAATCAGCGCGACGCCTCCATCGCCGACCAGCTCCGCATCTGCCGCCTCCATGCCGAGAAGCAGGGTTGGCAGGTGGTCGAGGAATATACCGACCACGCCATTTCCGGCGCCTCCCTTCTTCGTCCCGGTATCCAAGCCCTGATCTCGGACGCAGCGCGCGGCCGTTTCCAGTACGTGCTGGCCGAGGCGATGGATCGTCTTTCGCGCGATCAGGAGGACATTGCCGGCCTCTACAAGCGCATGGCCTATGCGGACGTGAAGATCGTCACGCTCTCCGAGGGCGAAGTCACGCATCTGCATGTCGGTCTGAAGGGCACGATGAACGCCCTGTTCCTCAAGGATCTCGCCGACAAGACGCGCCGAGGCCAGCGCGGGCGCGTCGAGATGGGCAAGTCCGGCGGCGGCAACGCCTATGGCTATGATGTGGTGAAGAAGTTCGACGCCGGCGGCGAGCCCATACGCGGCGACCGGACCATCAACGAGTTTCAGGCGGGGGTCATCCGCCGCATCTTCCGTGACTATTCGGCCGGAAAGTCGGCGAAGCGAATTGCCTTCGAGCTGAACAAGGAGGGCATCTCCGCGCCGGGCGGTGGAGAATGGGGCTTCAGCACGATCAACGGCAATCCGAAGCGCGGCAACGGAATCCTCAACAACGAGATGTACGTTGGCAAGCTGGTCTGGAACCGTCAGCGCTTCATCAAAGACCCGGACACTGGCAAGCGCCAGGCGCGCATAAACCCGGAGGAGGACTGGATCACCCAGGATGTGCCCGAGTTGCGCATCCTTGACGACGAGCTGTGGCGGGCGGTCAAGGATCGCCAGAAAGCGGTCAAACTGAACCGTAGCGACAACGGCGAGACCGAGAACCACTTCCGGGAACGTCGGCGCCCCAAATACCTTTTCTCGGGCCTGACCAAGTGCGCCTGCTGTGGCGGTGGCTATTCGATGATCTCGGCTGACCTGGTTGGCTGCTCGACAGCCCGGAATAAGGGCACTTGCGACAATCGCAGGAACATCCGGCGCGATCAGTTCGAGGCGCGCGTCCTGAACGCGCTGCGCCATCACCTGATGGACCCAGCGCTGTTCAAAGAATTCTGCGAGGAATTCACCCGCGAGATGAATCGGCTGCGCATGGAAGGCCGAGCGTCGATCGATGCGGCCGAGGCCGAGATCAAGCGAATCGACCGGGAACTCGACAAGTTGATGAAGCTCATCCTCGCGTCCGACAGCGACGACGCCCCCACCCGGATGATGAAGCAGATGAAGGAGCTGGAGGCTCGCCAGAAGGAGCTAAAAGCGTTCCTGCAGGACGCCCAGGAGCCGCCGCCCCTCCTGCATCCAAACATGGCGCATCACTACCACGCCCAGGTGGATGAGCTGTATGCGGCGCTTCAGGAGGATTCGGAGGAAAAGCGGATGACGGCGGCCGACCTGATTCGCTCGCTGGTGAAGGAGATCATCCTGACGCCGGCAGGAGGCGAGCTTCGGGTCGACGTGCGAGGTGATCTGGCTGGAATTCTTGCGATTTCGCTCAAAAGCAAACGGCCCGCCAGAGGGGCGGGCCGATCGCAAGTCGAGATGGTTGCGGGGACCTGCTCTGATCAGAACTTGCGAACGCAAAAAAGCCGCCCGGTGGGGGCGGCTGATTTGCGCGATTTGGTATCGCAATTTGAGATGGTTGCGGGGGCAGGATTTGAACCTGCGACCTTCAGGTTATGAGCCTGACGAGCTACCGGGCTGCTCCACCCCGCGTCATCACCACTGAGCCGGCGAAGCGGCCGGGCGGCGAGGAGGCGTATGTAGCAACCCGCGCTCCCAATTGAAAGGGGCGATGAATAAAAAGCGTCAGACCTTCTGACCCTGTGGACGGCGCCGCCGCGGACCGCGGTGCGGGCAGGATCCGCCGGGTCCAGCAACCAACGCCGGCGGGCACCCGTGAGCTTCAGGCGGGACCGGCCTGAGGCATTTGCGTGGGACCGGGACTCGCTATTCTTTTCCCAAGCACAGGAGGACGCCCCATGACGCCGCCCGACGACCGGAACGAGATCGAGGCGCTGCGCGCGCTGATCGCCGCAAGCCCCCGGCCGGCCAATCTGGCCGAGCGGCGCGCGCGCATGGAGGCGATCACCGCCATCGATCCGATCCCGCCGGAGATCGCCCTCGCGCCGCTTCAGATCGGCGCCATGGCGGCGGAATGGTCGCTGGCGCCGGGCAGCGATGCCAGAAAGGTCCTGCTGTTCTTCCATGGCGGCGGCTATCTCTCCGGCTCGCTGAAGAGCCACCGCACCATGGTGACGGGCGCCGGCCGCGCCGCCGGCATCCGCACGCTCGCCATCGACTACCGGCGCGCGCCGGAGCATCCCTTCCCCGCCGCCCTGGAGGACGCCCGCGCGGCGTGGGATTTCCTCGCCGCGCAGGGCTACGGGCCAAGCGACATCCTGGTGGGCGGCGACAGCGCCGGCGGCGGGCTGACGCTCGCGCTCTGCCTCGCCCTCAAGGCCGAGCGGCGGCCCCTGCCCGCCGGCCTGTGGCTGGTCTCGCCCTGGACCGACCTCAAGATCACGGGCGCCAGCATCGCCGAGAAGGACGCGGACGATCCGCTGATCCACCGCGGCTATCTTGAGGAACTGGCGGACGCCTATCTCGCCGGCCGCACGCCAGCCGACGATCCCCTAGTCTCCCCGCTCTATGGCGACCTTGCCGGCCTGCCACCGGCGCTGATCCAGGTCGGCACCGCCGAGACGCTGCTGGATGATGCGGTGCGGCTCGCCCGGCGCCTGGCGCTGGCGGACGGGCGGGCGACGCTCTCCGTCTGGCCGCGCATGATCCATGCCTGGCCGATCTGGCATGCGCGGCTCGCGGCGGGGCGCGCGGCGCTGGCGGAGATGGGCGACTTCGCGCGGGCGCAGCTCGGCTGAGCGGCGGCCGCCTCAGTCCCCGCTCTCGCGCCGGGCGCGCCGTTCCACGGCCTTTTGCGCCGCGCGGGCATTGTTCTCGGCCTTGCGCGCCTCGCGTCCTTCGCGGCCCTCCACCAGGGCCGCCACGGCGCCGTGCAGCGTGGCGAGGTCCTGCTTGGTCAGGCCCAGGCGGTGGAAGATGTTGCGGATGTTGCGGGTGGTGGAGGGCTGCTTTTCCGCCGAGCGGAAGAAGCCGGCTTCCTCCAGCGCCCCTTCCAGATGGTCGAAGAAGGCGAAGAGGTCCGCCTTTTCGGCCAGCGGCGAGCGGTCGGGCGGAGCGAAGGGCAGAACGCCGGCGCTGGCGGCCTTCGACCATTCATAGGCCACCACCGCCACGCAGGTGGCGAGGTTCAGCGAGGCGAAAGCCGGGTTCACCGGCAAGGTGAGGATGGCATCGCACAGGGAGACCTCCTCGGTGTAGAGGCCGGTGCGCTCGCGCCGAACACCAGCGCCACGTCCTCGCCAGAGGCGAGGCGCGCCAGCGTCTCGGCGGCGGCGCCGTCGGCACCCAGCACCGGCTTGGCCATGCCGCGCTCGCGGGCGGTGGCGGCTAAGGCATAATGGATGCCGGACAAGGCCGAGCGCAGATCGGGGAACAGCTCCGCCCCTGCGAGGATGCGGTCGGCGCCGGCGCTGAAGACGCGCGCCTTCTCGTTCGGCCAGCCCTCGCGCGGATTGACGATGCGCAGCCGCGACAGGCCGAAATTGCCCATGGCGCGCGCCGCCGAGCCGATATTCTCCCCGAGCTGGGGCTCCACCAGGATCACCGCCGGACCGCCGGCAATCCAGGGCTTGGTGCTGTCGGTTCCGGAACCTGGCATCGTCTCCCCTCAGGCCCGCTCTCTCGCATGCCGGGCGGGGGAAAGTCGAGAGCCGGCATCGGGACGGCGCGGGTGCCCTGGGCGGCGCGAGGTATTGCCCGCTGCGCGGGAATCCTGCGCTGGACCCCGGCTCGCATTCCGCTGGCGCTCCCTGCGTCCGGGGAACGGCGCCACCTGGGGCGTTGCCACCCCCTCCCCCTCAATCCAAAGACGGGCGAATCCGCCGCGTTTGGCGCTTTTGCAGTGCACCGCGGCGATGCTATAGCGGCGGCGCCGGAGGATTGCCGGCGCGAGAGCCGCGCCGGAGGTCGTCCCCCCGTTTCCCCAAGGCTCTCAAAGAGGGCTCTCAGAGCACGCGCGAAAGGCCGACCCATGGCGAAGATCAAGGTGGCAAATCCGGTCGTCGAACTCGACGGCGACGAGATGACCCGGATCATCTGGCAGAACATCAAGGACAAGCTGATCTACCCCTATCTGGACATCGATCTGGAATATTACGATCTCTCGGTGGAGAACCGGGACGCCACGGACGACAAGGTCACCATCGCCGCCGCAGAAGCCATCAAGAAGCACGGCGTGGGCGTGAAATGCGCCACCATCACCCCCGACGAGGCGCGCGTTAAGGAGTTCAACCTCAAGGAGATGTGGAAGTCGCCCAACGGCACCATCCGCAACATCCTCGGCGGCGTGATCTTCCGCGAGCCCATCATCTGCAAGAACGTGCCGCGCCTGGTGCCGGGCTGGACCCAGCCCATCGTGGTGGGCCGCCACGCCTTCGGCGACCAGTACCGTGCCACCGACTTCAAGGTGCCCGGCAAGGGCACGCTCTCGATCTCCTTCGTCGGCGAGGACGGCACGAAGATCGAGAAGGAGGTCTACAAGTTCCCCGGCGCCGGCGTCGCGCTCTCCATGTACAATCTGGACGAGTCCATCCGCGACTTCGCCCGCGCCTCGCTGAACTACGGCCTGGTGCGCAAGTATCCGGTGTATCTGTCCACCAAGAACACCATCCTGAAGGCCTATGACGGCCGCTTCAAGGACATCTTCCAGGAGGTCTACGAGGCCGAGTTCAAGGCCGAGTTCGACAAGCTGGGCATCACCTACGAGCACCGCCTGATCGACGACATGGTGGCCGCGGCCATCAAGTGGTCGGGCGGCTATGTGTGGGCCTGCAAGAACTATGACGGCGACGTGCAGTCCGACATCGTCGCCCAGGGGTTCGGCTCGCTCGGCCTCATGACCTCGGTGCTGATGACGCCGGACGGCAAGACCGTGGAGGCCGAGGCCGCCCACGGCACCGTCACGCGCCACTACCGCGAGCACCAGAAGGGCAAGGAGACCTCCACCAACTCCATCGCCTCCATCTTCGCCTGGACCCGCGGCCTCGCCCACCGCGCCAAGCTCGACGACAATGCCGAGCTGGCCAAGTTCGCGGCGACGCTGGAGAAGGTGTGCGTGGACACGGTCGAGGCCGGCTTCATGACCAAGGACCTCGCGCTCCTGGTGGGCGCCGACCAGAAGTGGCTCTCCACCACCGGCTTCCTGGACAAGATCTCCGAGAACCTCACCAAGGCGATGGCCGCCTGATCACTTCGGCCTGACACGGAACTCGCCGGGCCTCCCGGCGGCGTTTTTTTTCGTCTGGGCCGCGCGACGGCCGCGCCCGCTCGATCTGTGGCGCCGCAGTCCCACCGGGGAAGATGCGGCGGAACCCGAGGCGGGCGGCGGAGGGGCTGGCGCCGGCCGGCTGGGTGTTCACAGCCGGCGCGGAACGCGCTATCCAATTGGAGCCGCGACGAATTTTTTGCGCTGCAGCAGCCGGCGACCGGTTCGGACCTTGCCGGCATCGGCCCGGGGCATGGGCGGGCGTCGCGCCCCCGTGAACCGACCGGGCCACGGGTGCGTAAGGACTTGCATCATGCCGTCCCACTCCCCCGCTTTGGTCTGGCTGCGCGACGACCTGCGCCTCGCCGACAACCCCGCTCTCAGCCGTGCCGCAGACGGCGGCCGGCCGGTCTGCGCCCTTTATGTCCTCGACGAGGACAGTCCCGGCATCCGCCCGCTGGGCGGGGCGGCCCGCTGGTGGCTCGCCGGCTCCCTGCGCGCGCTTCAGGCCGACCTCGCCCGCCACGGCGTGCCGCTGGTGCTGCGCC
>NZ_JBNFNU010000076.1:0-14261 GCF_057364445.1 Xanthobacter sp. BG11Y11_SDJG | reverse complement strand
GGCGGCGGCGGCGCGGCGGCGGGCGCGCTCATGTCACCTCGGCGGTCTCGAGGACCACCACGCCGGAGCGCAGGCGCACCACCCGGCCGCAGCGGGCGGCGAGCTCGGCGTCGTGGGTGACGATGACCAGCGTCATGCCGCGCGCGCGCTGGGCGGCGAAGATGAGGTCCATGATCTGCCGGCCGGTGGCCTCGTCGAGATTGCCGGTGGGCTCGTCCGCCAGGAGGATCTGCGGCTCGGGGGGCGAGCGCGCGGGCGCAGCGCCACGCGCTGCTGCTCGCCGCCGGACAGCTGCGCCGGATAGTGCGATCCGCGCGCCGCCGAGGCCGACCGCCTCCAGCTCCCGCGCCGCCCGCGCGAAGGCGTCGGCGCGGCCGGCCAGCTCCAGCGGCACGGCGACATTCTCCAGCGCGGTCATGGTGGGGATGAGGTGGAAGGACTGGAACACGATCCCCACATGCCGACCACGGAAGCGCGCCAGCGCATCCTCGTCGAGGCCGGTGAGGCGGGTGCCGGCGACCTCAACCGTGCCGGCGTCCGCCCGTTCCAGGCCGGCCATGACCATCAGCAACGTCGACTTGCCGGAGCCGGAGGCGCCGACGAGGCCCACCGCCTCGCCGGGCCGGATCGCGACGCTCACGTCCTTCAGCACATGGACGCGGGCCGGCCCGGTGCCGAGATAGAGGTCGATATGCGATAGGGAGAGGATGGGAGAAGGAGTGGCTATGTCGTCCATGCGCATCGCGGCGAGCAAGAATCCTGAGGCAGCGGGGAGGATCCTGCCCCCAGAGATCCCTTGCGCCAGCAAAGCACCATTCGCCGGCCGTGGGAACGCGGCGCCGGTGCCGCAGCCAAAGGCGGCGACGCTGCGGAAGCTGGCCGCGCCAGCGCTGGCGGTGGCGCTTGCGGCGCTCAGCGCGCTGTTCACGTTCGCGTCAGAAGCCGCCGCGCGGCCGATCCGCATCGTCGCGTTCGGCGACAGCCTGACCGAGGGGCTCGGCCTGCCGAAGACCCAGGCCTTCCCGGCGCAGCTGGAGGCGGCGCTGCGCGCCAAGGGCTACGAGGTGGAGATCGTCAATGCCGGCGTCTCCGGGGAGACCGCGCCCCAAGGGCTGATGCGGCTCGATTGGTCGGTCCCGGCCGCACCGACGCGGTGATCGTCGAACTGGGCGCCAACGACATGCTGCGTGGCCAGAATCCCGACGGCACGCGGCGCGCCTTGACCGAGATCGTGCGGCGGCTGAAGGTGAAGAACATCTCCGTCCTGCTCGCCGGCATGCGGGCCGCACCCAATCTCGGCGCCGATTATGCCGCGCGGTTCGATCCCCTGTTCCCGGAGATCGCCGCCCAGGAGGGAGTGCTGCTCTATCCGTTCTTCCTGGACGGCGTGGCGGGCAGCCGGGCGCTGAACCAGCCCGACGGCCTGCATCCCAATGCCCGCGGCGTGGCGGCCATCGTCGCCGGCATCCTGCCCAAGGTGGAGGAGCTGATCGGCGCGGTGAAGGCGAAAGGCGGGGCGGGGCAATAGCCGCCCGCGCCTCAGCGGATGAACTGGTCGACGAAGTCCGCGCCGAGGCCGGCCTCGGCGTAATGGCGGCGGCACAGGTCGATCTTGGTGAACACGTCCTCGTAGCCCATGACGGCGCCGTCCGGGTCCACATAGATCATCGCCCCGTTCACCTGGAACAGGGTGATCATCTCCTCCACGTGCGCGTCCACCACCAGCGTGTGGGTCTCGCCCGGCGCCTCGTAGACATAGCCGCCCTCCTGCGCCACCCAGTCGTGCTCCAGGTAGCGCCAGGAGCCCTTCAGCACATAGCCGTGCACCGGCTGGGGGTGGCGGTGGCGCGAGAGCACGCCGGACTTGCGCACCTTCAGCAGGTTCACCCAGTAGCCGCGCGTCGCCGACAGGCACAGCGGGCGGAACCACACGTTCGGCTGCTGCGGCACCCAGACCCGGTCGTCCTCGGGGATCACGCTCGGGATGACGATCTCCGGCGGGCTCTCCTTGGGCTGGGGGTGGCGGTAGGGGATGCGCGCCTGATCGGCGCTTTCCGGCGTCTTGGGGCGGCTGGCGAGGTCCGGCAGGGCCATGGCGGGTCTCCTTCAAGTCAGGCGGCGCGGGCGGGGGCGATGGCGCTCAGGCCTTCGAGCCGCTCCATGGCGTCGGCGATGTCCTCCGCCGTGAGCGCGCGCTCGAAGTTGCGGGCGTGGGGTGCTTCGTGGGTCAGGCGCGCGATGGTGCCGACGAGGTCCGGGCGCGGCGCGGCGATGCCGAAGTCCTTCAGGCAGATGGGCAGGCCCACCTTGCGGTAGAAGGAGAACTGTTCGTGCATGAAGTCCTTGGAGCGCCGCTCCAGCAGGAACTGCACCAGCAGCGCATAGGCCACCTGGCAGCCGTGCAGCGCGCCCGAGGTCTCCGGCACCGCGGTCAGGCCGCGCGTCATGGCGTGGGCGATGGACAGGCCGGCGCCCTCGAAGCCGAGGCCGGCGAGCAGGAAGCATGCCTCCACCACCTTCTCGAACGCCGCGTCCGGCGTCTTGGCCTCGGCCGCGGCCAGCGCGTCCACGGCGTGGGCGCGCAGCACGCGGTCGCACAGTTCGGCGAGCGCGGAGGCGGCGAGCGTCGCCCGCGCGCCGAACATGTTGGGGCCGTCCGCACCGACGCACTGGGCGGCCTCGAAGCGCTTCACCAGCGCGTCGCCGATGCCGGACACGAGCAGCGACGCCGGCGCGGCGGCGAGGATCTGCGTGTCCACCAGAACGATCTCGGGATTGCGCGCCAGCCGGTCCACCCGCGCCAGCCGGTGGTTATCGTCATAGAGCACGAACACCCGGCTGGTGGCGCCGTCCTGCGAGGCGGCGGTGGGCAGGGTGACGAGACGCAGCCCGAGCGCATGGGCCACCGCCTTGCCCATGTCGACGCCCTTGCCGCCGCCCGCCGCCAGAACGAGGTCGGGCGCGAAGGCGCCCGCCGCATGCGCCAGGCGCTGGGCGGCGGTCTGCGTCACCTCGCCCTCGAACGACAGGGTTGAGAAGGCGAGGCCCTGCGCCTCCAGGAGCGGCGCGATGCGCGCGCCGAGCGACGGCGCCATCAGCGCGTCGGTGACCAGCAGCACCCGGCGCGGCGGGCGGGGACCAGATGCGCGGTGATCAGGGCGGCGAGTTCGCCGAGCGCGCCCGGGCCCTGCACATAGAGGCTTGGCGCGCCGAGGACCTTGAGATTGCGCATGGCGTTCCTCCCGTGTCTGGCGAACCTGCGTCAGGCGATGGAATAGCCGCCGTCCACCGGCAGCACGGCGCCGGTGACGTAGCGCGCGGCCGGCGAGGCGAGGAAGCCCACCACGCCCGCCACGTCGTCCGGCTCGCCCCAATAGCCGATCGGGATGCGCGCGGTGATGGCGGCGCGGCGCTCCGGATCGTTCATGGCGCCCGCGGACAGGCGGGTGCGGATCCAGCCCGGCGCCACCGCGTTCACGCGGATGCCGTCATGGGCGAAGGCGACCGCGAACGAGCGCGTCAGCTGCACGATGGCGCCCTTGCTGGCCGCATAAGCGGGATTGCGGCCCGAGCCGAAGAACGACCACATGGAGGCGACGTTGACGACGCAGCCGCGCCTGAGCCGCAGCGCGTCGCGCAGGGCCATGGTGACCGCCTGGGCGCCGCCGAGATTGACATCGATCACCTTGCGGAAACCGGCCGGGGAGAACTCCTCCATGTCGTGCAGGATGATGCCGGCGGCATTCACCAGCACGTCGACGCCGGGGAGCCGGGCGGTGAGGCGCGCGATGGCGTCGTCGTCGGTGACGTCGAGGTCCAGGAAGGTGAATCCGGGGTCGTCGAAATCGGCTTCCCGGTCGCGTCCGAGGGCCACCACGCGGCACCCCTCGGCGAGGAAATGGCGCGCGCAGGCGAGCCCCAGCCCCGTCCCGCCGCCCGTAATTACCGCCACGCGCCCGCTTAAATCGATTAGGCCTTCCATGGAACCGTGGCTCCATCCCATTGTCCCGCGCCCGTTCCGGCCCGGGGCGCATCCCTCATGGTGATCCCTCCCGGCGCCGGACCCGAAGGCGGCGGGGAGGACGGGGACGGCGCATTGTGCCCCTAGCATGCGTCGGTTCGCGGCGGACGTGAAGAGGCTGCGGGGGGAGCTTGCGCCTTTCCACCGTGGCGGGCGGCCTCGGGCAAGGCAGTAAGCCTCAGCGCTCGCCCGGGCGGATGCCGTTGTCCTTCAGGTCGTCGACGATGGCGCCGACGATGGCGCGGCGCACCTTGCCGCTGGCGAGCCACGTCCAAAGCACCCTCGGCACCCGGCCGCCCTTGAAGTGGTCGATGAGCTTGCTCGCCACCGCGTCGGCGCGTGCGCCGATCGCGGCCTCCAGCCGCGCGAGGTCGAGATCGAAGGGGCGGGAGGGCCAGGCCGGCATCTTCGTGTAGTCGCCGCTGGCCAGCTTGCCGAGCAGCGGGATGACGGGCAGGCACTTCACGGTCCGCCCCTCCATCTTAAACGGGCTGTCCACGAGGAATTCCGCGTGCCGGGGATCCTTCAGCCAAGGGGCGACGATGGGATTGACATGCCCGGCCGCCCCGTCCGCTGGCAGCACGAAGCGCGTGGCGAGGAAACGCTGGCAGTTGCGCCGGCCGAGCATGTA
This sequence comes from Xanthobacter sp. BG11Y11_SDJG, assembly GCF_057364445.1. NCBI lineage: Bacteria > Pseudomonadati > Pseudomonadota > Alphaproteobacteria > Hyphomicrobiales > Xanthobacteraceae > Xanthobacter > Xanthobacter sp. BG11Y11_SDJG. Next base: position 9,609 of record NZ_JBNFNU010000076.1, on the reverse strand, counting down.
GTCGTGATGGCGGAACGCGCGCGAGAGGAAGCCGCCGAAGCCGGCAAGGCCGGTGCTGGCGAGCGCCGGCCGCTGCGGCGCGTCGGTCTTCGGGTGGCGGCGCGAGGGAAGGATCGCGAAGCGGCTCGTCACCTGCGGGTCGCGCGCCAACGCCAGTTCGTCCGCCTTGAAGCGGGACTGGGCCAGCAGCACGCTGAAGAAGGTCTTGGCGACCGAGATCAGCGTCCGCGCCTGATTGGGATTGTAGCTCCTCGGCTCCACCACGATGTCCGGGAACGGGTCGATGAGGATCACGGCGGCCCTGGCCTCGTCCGGCGCGCGCGGGTTGCGGCCGCCTTTGGACAGCGACCGGCGGCACAGCTCCAGGGGCTCGTTGTTGAACATGCCGCCATCGACGCAGACGATGGGATATTCGCCGTCGGCGAAGTGGCCGGTGTCGTGCAGCGGGTCGATGGTGTCGTACCGCCCGGCGACGCTGCGCCAGGATTTCGGATCGTCCGCCGGCTCGGCCGGCGCGCCTTCGACCTCGATCCGCTCCGGCGGCCGCCGCGCTCGGGATGAACCAGCGGCGCTTCACATAGGCGTCGAATTTCCGGTCCAGCGCACGCGCCGCGAGGCCGAACGGAAACGCCCCGCTGGTCACGGCGACGCGGCCGAACAGCGTCCAGGGCGTGTCGTCGCCGCCGCCGGCGCGCAGGACCGCGTGGTCCTCCTCCTCGGGGGCGGTGCCCTCCGGCACGCCCGGCCCCTGGAGCTCGAAGCCGAAATGGTCCGCATGGAGCGACATCTGGTGGCCGGCGTCGGCGTCGGTGCCCTCCAGCCGCAGCGAATAGGCGACCCCGCGCAGGTTGCTGACGCAGATGTGGATCGGTAGCCGGTCATCCACATAGGCGCGCGGCCGGTCGGCCTTGCGCGCATAGGCGAGCGCAGCCCGGGTGATGTCGTCCAGCGGCTCGGCGTTCAGCAGCGACATGAGCGGCCGCGAGGCCTTGATGTCGTCCGTCGCGAGCAGCTTGTCGATGTGGATCTGCTCGACCCAGCAGTCGTAGAGCGGATTGCCGGTGGCCGCGCCCGGCTCGGTCTCGCCAGTGACCGGGCGGATGCGGGTGTTGAGCATGGTGGCGGCGATGGCGGTCACCATCGCTCCCGCCGAGGTTCCGGACATGGCGGCGATCCGCGCGCCATAGGGCGGCGCCACCACGGGCATCTCGCCCGGCAGGCCGGCGGCGAGGTGGCTGGTGTCGCGCCCGGCGCGCACGTCCTCAATGGCGTCCAGCGCCTCCAGGAGGAAGTCGACCACCCCCGCCGTATAGGCGCCGGCGGAGACCGCGCCGGCCATGACGAGGCCGATCCGGAACACGGGCATGGCGCCCGCATCCGCCGCGCCCGAAGAGCCGCCGATGGAAGTTTCGCCCATGGAAGTGTCGGCCATGGAACAGCCCTCATGTGATTGCCGTCATTTAGAACACAATCTTGAGTTGCTGCCAAGGCCACGCTGCGCCGGGCACCGGGCGCCGGGCGATCAGGGCGGAGGGAGCACCAGCCGGCCTATAAGCCGGGTTCTGTACGGCGGGCTTGCGCCCGCGCGGCGGCCATTCCTCTGGGACGCCGGTTGCCCGGCGCCTCTAGCAGTCAACCCGGACGGCGCCCCGGAGGCGGGGCTGGTTTCCCGTGCCGTCCCTATTCGACTTTGCTCCCGGTGGGGTTTGCCGTGCCGCTTCCGTTGCCGGTCGCGCGGTGGGCTCTTACCCCACCGTTTCACCCTGGCCTGTGCGTGCACAGGTGGTCTGATTTCTGTGGCACTTTCCCTGGGGTCGCCCCCGCCGGACGTTATCCGGCACCGTGTCTCCGTGGAGCCCGGACTTTCCTCGGCATCGAGATGCCGCGGCCGCCCGGCCGGCTGGTGTTCCGCAGCAATGGGGATGCGCGCCGCCGGCGTCAAGTGCGCGGGGCGTCCCGATCACCCGGTGCGGGGGAGCGCGGCGCGCGGTGCCGCCGGAGGATGGCGCCGAGCACGAGGCCGAAGCCGGCGCCAAAGACGATGCCGAACGGACCCAAAGCCGGCGCGAGGACGAGACCCGCGCCTGCGCCCAGGATCATCCCCGGAACCGATTGGGACTGTCGCGCCAGCATGGCGTCAGCTATAGCCTGAGGCCCGCAGGCGGAACAGGTCCCCTCTGCTCCGGACCCTGCTCGCCGTCCGTCGCGGCGGCGCGCAATCCTTCCTCTTGCGCAGGCCATAAAAAAACGTACGATCGTTCCAAGCTGGACCAACCGGCATCGGAGGATATCGCCCGCGCCACGCTGCCCGCCCGCTTGGGCGCGCCGCAGCGGGCTCATCTCCTCCCAAACGGGTCGAGGACGCTCATGGCCATCATCGAGGACGCGGTCGACCGCCGCTCCGACACGTTCCGCCGCAACCGCGAGGCGCTCGAGGCGAGCGTCGCCGACCTCCGGGACAAGGTGGAGCGCGCCGCCGAGGGCGGCGGCGCGGTCGCGCGCGAGCGGCACCTCAAGCGCGGCAAGCTGCTGCCGCGCGACCGCATCCGCACCTTGCTCGACACCGGATCGCCGTTCCTGGAGCTCTCCCAGCTCGCGGCCTACGGCATGTATGACGGCGAGGTGCCGGCCGCCGGCATCATCACCGGCATCGGCCGCGTCTCCGGCCGCGAGTGCGTGATCGTCGCCAACGACGCGACTGTGAAGGGCGGCACCTACTTCCCCATGACGGTGAAGAAGCACATCCGCGCCCAGACCATCGCCCAGAACAACCATCTGCCCTGCCTCTATCTGGTGGACAGCGGCGGCGCCAACCTGCCGAACCAGGACGAGGTGTTCCCCGACCGCGAGCATTTCGGCCGCATCTTCTTCAACCAGGCCAACATGTCGGCGCTGGGCATCCCGCAGATCGCGGTGGTGATGGGCTCGTGCACCGCCGGCGGCGCCTATGTGCCGGCCATGGCCGACCAGTCCATCATGGTGAAGAACCAGGCCACCATCTTCCTCGCCGGCCCGCCTTTGGTGAAGGCCGCCACCGGCGAGGTGGTGACCGCCGAGGAGCTGGGCGGGGCGGACGTGCACACCCGCATCTCCGGCGTCGCCGACCACATGGCCGAGAACGACGCGCACGCGCTGGGCATCGCCCGCTCCATCGTCGCCGACCTCAATTCTACCAAGGCCCACTCCCTCGACCTGCGCGAGCCGCGCGCCCCGCTCTACGACGCCAAGGAGATGTACGGCATCGTCTCGGCCGACCCCAAGCAGCCGTTCGACGTGCGCCAGATCATCGCCCGCATCGTCGATGCTTCGGAGTTCGACGAGTTCAAGCCGCTCTACGGGCAGACGCTGGTCACCGGCTTTGCCCGCATCTTCGGCTATCCGGTGGGCATCATCGCCAATAACGGCATCCTGTTCTCGGAGAGCGCGCAGAAGGGCGCGCACTTCGTCGAACTGTGCTGCCAGAGGAACATCCCGCTGGTCTTCCTCCAGAACATCACCGGCTTCATGGTCGGGCGGAAATACGAGGCCGGCGGCATCGCCAAGGACGGCGCGAAGTTCGTCACCGCCGTGTCCTGCGCCAGCGTGCCGAAGTTCACGGTGGTGATCGGCAATTCCTTCGGTGCCGGAAACTACGGCATGTGCGGGCGCGCCTTCGACCCGCGCTTCTTGTGGATGTGGCCCAACGCCCGCATCTCGGTGATGGGCGGCGAGCAGGCGGCCAACGTGCTCGCCCAGGTGCGCCGCGACGGCATCGAGGCCAAGGGCGGCTCCTGGCCGGCGGAAGAGGAGGAGGCCTTCAAGGCGCCCATCCGCACCCAGTACGAAGTGCAGGGTCATCCTTATTATTCCTCCGCCCGCCTGTGGGACGACGGTGTCATCGACCCCGCCGACACCCGCATGGTGCTGGCGCTGGCGCTCTCCGCCGCGCTCAACGCGCCCGAGAAGGAGACACGCTTCGGCGTGTTCCGCATGTGATGGCGGCCCCGCTCCGTGCGGCGCCCCGCGTTCCCCAGCCAAGCGACGGCGCAGCCGGAGCGCCGAGCCGGGGTCCGGCGCAGGGCTCCTGCGCAGCAGGCTTTGCTGTGTGCCGTCGTCCCCACGAAGACCGCCTTCGGCGGCACTTCTGCGCGGGGTCCCGGCGCTCCTCCTGCGCGGCTGTTCCGCGCTCCCGTCGGCCGGGACACGCCCGGCGTGAAAGGCGGTTCCCATGAGCCTTCTCTTCACCGTGGCGAACGGCGTCGCCGTCATCACCCTCGACCGGCCGCAGGTGCACAACGCCTTCGACGACACGCTCATCGCCGCGCTCACCCGCGCCTATGAGCGGGCGATCGACGACCCGGCGGTCATCGCCATCCTGCTGCGCGCCAGCGGCAAGAACTTCTGCGCCGGCGCCGACCTCAACTGGATGAAGCGCATGGCGGGCTATTCCCGCCACGAGAACCTCGCCGACGCGATGGCGCTCGGCCGCCTCATGCACACCATCGACACCGCGCCGAAGCCGACGCTGGTGCGCATCCAGGGCCTGGCCTTCGCCGGCGCCACCGGCCTGATCGCCGCCAGCGACATCGCCGTGTGCGCGAGCGACAGCGAATTCGCGATCACCGAGGTGCGGCTCGGCATCATCCCCGCCGTCATCAGCCCCTATCTGGTGCGCGCCATGGGGGCGCGCCAGGCGCGGCGCTATTTTCTCACCGCCGAGCGCTTTTCCGCCGAAACCGCGCGCGACCTCGGCTTGGTGCACGAGGTGGTGCCCGCCGAGGAACTGGACGACGCCGTTGAGCGGCACCTGAAGGCGCTGCGCGCCGGCAGCCCGGCCGCCATCGCCGCCGCCAAGGACCTGATCGCGGCCGTCGACCGGCCGGTCGACCTCACGGTGGTGCAGGACACCGCCCGCCGCATCGCCGACCAGCGCGCCAGCGCCGATGGCAAGGAGGGCATCGCCGCCTTCCTGGAGAAGCGCAAGCCCAAATGGGGAACGCCATGAACAGGCCCGTCATCCGGCCCATCCGCACGCTCCTGGTGGCGAACCGCGGCGAGATCGCCGTGCGCGTCATGCGCACCGCGAAGCATATGGGGCTGCGCACCGTCGCGGTCTATTCGCAGGCCGACGCGAACGCGCTCCACGTGGCGGTGGCGGACGAGGCCTATCCCATCGGTCCCGCGCCGGCGCGCGAGAGCTATCTGAAAATCGACGCCATCCTGGACGCGGCCCGCCGCAGCGGCGCGGATGCGATCCATCCCGGCTACGGCTTCCTGTCGGAGAACGCCGACTTCGCCGAGGCGTGCGAGAAGGCCGGCATCGTCTTCGTCGGCCCGCCCGCCTCCGCGATCCGCGCCATGGGCTCGAAGAGCGCCGCCAAGGCGCTCATGGAGACCGCCGGCGTGCCGCTGGTGCCGGGCTATCACGGCGCGGACCAGGACGAGGCGCTGCTCGCCCGCGAGGCGGCGCGCATCGGCTATCCGGTGCTCATCAAGGCCTCCGCCGGCGGCGGCGGCAAGGGCATGAAGGTGGTGGAGAGCGCGGCCGCGTTCACTGAGGCCCTCGCCTCCGCCCAGCGCGAGGCGAAGAGCGCGTTCGGCGACGACCGGGTGCTGATCGAGAAGTATCTCACCCGCCCGCGCCATATCGAGGTGCAGGTGTTCGCCGACAGCCACGGCGACGGCGTCTATCTCTACGAGCGCGACTGCTCGATCCAGCGCCGCCACCAGAAGGTGGTGGAGGAGGCCCCCGCCCCCGGCATGACCGCCGAGCGCCGCGCCGAGATGGGCCGCGCCGCCGTCGAGGCCGCCAAGGCGGTGGGCTATGTGGGCGCCGGCACGGTGGAATTCATCGCCGAGGGCGACGGCTTCTACTTCATGGAGATGAACACCCGTCTCCAGGTGGAGCATCCGGTCACCGAGGCGATCACCGGCCAGGACCTCGTGGAGTGGCAGATCCGCGTCGCCGAGGGCGAGCGGCTGCCGCTCTCGCAAGGCGAGATTCCGCTGAAGGGCCACGCCATCGAGGTGCGGCTCTATGCCGAGGACCCGCAGAAGGACTTCCTGCCCCAGGTGGGACGCCTGGAGCATCTGGTCCTGCCGTTCGGCGCGCCGGGCGCCCGGGTGGATACCGGCGTGCGGGCCGGCGACACGGTCTCGGTGCACTACGATCCCATGATCGCCAAGATCATCGCCGCCGGCGCCGACCGCGCCGAGGCGATCGCGCGGCTGGAGACGGCGCTTGCCCGGACCGAGGTGGTGGGCCTGTCCACCAACCGCGCCTTCCTGAAGGCCATCGCCTCCCATCCCGGCTTCGCGGCGGCCGACCTCGACACCTCCTTCATCGCCCGCCACCAGGCTGACCTCCTGCCGCCGCCGGCGCCGGTGGACGACGCCGTGGTGGCGCTCGCCGCCTTGTTCGTGCTGAAGGAGGAGGCGCGCCAGTCGGCCGAGGCGGTGGACGCGGCCGACCCGTTCTCCCCCTGGGGCCGCGCGCCGGGCTGGCGGCTCAACCGCGACGCCCATGTGGACCTCACCTTCGCCGACCGGGAGCGGCGCATTCCGGTGCGCGCGCACTTCCGCCCCTCAGGCTTCGTGCTCGACTTGCCGGGCGGCCCGGTGACCGTGGAAGGCGAGGCGGACGGGGAGGGCGCCATCCGCGCCCGGCTCGACGGGGTCGCGCTCTCCGCCCGCGTGGTGCGCTCGGGTGCCCATCTCACCGTGTTCGTGCGCGGCGGGGAATATGGCGTCGAGTTTGTGGACCCGCGGCTCGCCTCCCAGGCCGCCACCGGTACCGCCGGGCGCCTGGTCGCGCCCATGCCGGGCACCATCATCCGCATCGCCGTGAGCGAAGGCGAGGAGGTGGCGAAGGGGGCGGCCCTGGTGGTGGTCGAGGCCATGAAGATGGAGCATACCGTCGCCGCCCCGCGCGACGGGCGCGTGAAGGCGCTGAAATTCGCCGTGGGCGACCTGGTGGACGAGGGCGCCGAGCTGCTGGTTCTGGAGGACCTGTCATGAGCCGCCCCGCCGCCGTGCGCATCGTCGAGGTCGGCCCGCGCGACGGGCTGCAGAACGAGCCGGGGATGGTGCCGCTCGGCGCCAAGGTGGCGCTCATCGAGGCGCTGGCCGAAGCCGGGCTCAAGGACATCGAGGCAGGCTCCTTCGTCTCGGCCAAATGGGTGCCGCAGATGGCGGACACCGCCGAGGTCCTGGCGGCGCTGAAGCGCCGGCCCGGCGTGCGCTACGCCGTGCTCACCCCCAACATGAAGGGCCTGGAGCAGGCGCTGGCGGCGGAGGTCGAGGAGGTGGCGGTGTTCGCCGCCGCCTCGGAGGCGTTCAGCCAGAAGAACATCAACTGCACCATCGCCGAGAGCCTGGAGCGCTTCGTGCCCGTGCTCGACATCGCCCGCGCCAACGGCGTCGCCGTGCGCGGCTATGTGAGCTGCGTGCTCGGCTGCCCCTACCAGGGCGAGGTGCCGGTGGCGAAGGTGGTGGAGGTGTCGCAGGCGCTGGTCGCCATGGGCTGCTACGAGGTCTCGCTCGGCGACACCATCGGCGTCGGTACGCCTGGCAAGGCGAAGGCCATGGCGAAGGTGGTGGCGGACGAGATCGGCACCGCGCGGACGGCGCTGCATTTCCACGACACCTACGGCCAGGCGCTCGCCAACGTGCTCGCCTGCCTCGACCTCGGCATCGCCTCCGTGGACAGCGCGGTCGCCGGCCTCGGCGGCTGCCCCTATGCCAAGGGCGCGTCGGGCAACGTCGCCACCGAGGACCTCGTCTACATGCTGGACGGCCTCGGCGTTGCGACCGGCATCGACATCGACCGGCTCGCCGCCGCCGGGCGCGCGATCACCGACGCGCTGGGCCGTCCCTCCGCATCCAAGACCGCGCGCGCTCTGGCGGCGCGGGCCGGATAGCGCGGCGCGCGGCGGCGCTGTGGCCGGTGCCGCACCGGCACGGAACGGCCAAGCCATAGGCATTGACGTTCGGGCACTTTCAGGATCGGATCACGGCACCGCTTCGTCGGTCGGCATGGGGCGGTGGGGGCGCGCGCTTGCGCAGCGCCCACGAGCATCGCCTTCGGCGCCCCGCGGCGCGGGCGGACATGATCCGGCCGGTGGAGCGTCCATGGATCGCGCACCGATCGCCTTTCTTCCGCGCCGCCAGCGGGGCGGCATCACCTGGCCGCTGCCGACCCTCATCGCCGTCGTGGTGGTCGGCGCCATGCTCGCCCTCGGGGCGCTGCTCGTGTGGCAGGGGTGGCACGTGGCGCGCACCGCGCTGCTCCAGTCCGCGCAGGAAAGCACCCAGGCGATGGGGCGGCTGGTGGACGAGAAGGTCCGCCGCCTGATGGCGCCGGCCTCGGCGACGCTGAACTATCTCGTCAGCGATCCGGTCATGTTCGCGTTCGACCCGGGGGAGCGGCTGGAGCGGGCGGGCACCTTCATCCAGATCCTGCAGAGCATCCCGTTTTTGTCGGCGGCCTATGTGGGCTACGCCAACGGCGAATTCATCCTGGTGCGCCCGCTGCGGACCGACGCCGTCCGCGCCAGCGTCGACGCGCCGCCGGAGGCGGCCTTCCTGGTGCAGAGCATCGAGTATGACGTGCGCGGCCGAAAGCGGACCGTCTGGCAATTCCTGAATTCCGAGCGCAGGCAGCTTCTGGCCCGCACCCTCCCCGACACCGGCTTCGATGCGCGCGCGCGGCCCTGGTACATCGACGCCGACCAGTCGCCGGGCGAAAACCTGACCCAGCCCTACATCTTCTTCACCACGCAGAATATCGGCGTGACGCTCAGCCTCGCCGCGCGCGACGGGCAGGCGGTGGCGGGCCTCGACGTGGATCTCACGGACCTCGGTGAGGAGCTGAAGGCGCTGCGCCTCACGCCCAATTCGGAGATCACCATCGTCGGCGCGGACGGCAACGCCTATGCCTATACCGATCTGGACCGCGCCTATCGGCGTGCGGGTGACAGCGTGCGGCTGAGCACGCTCGGCGAACTCGGCGTTCCCGCCCTCACAGCGCTCGGCGCCGCCAACGCAGGACCCAACCAGCCGGTCAGCCTCGACGTCGATGGACAGCCCTGGTTCGGCATCGCCATGCCGCTGGCGGCGTTTTCCGGTGGGCCAGCTGAAGCTGCTCATGGCCACCCCCGACAGCGACCTGCTGGCGGGCATCCGCGCCGGGCTCATCCGGCAGGCCTGGCTGACGGCCGGCATCGCCGCGGTGCTGCTGGTTCTGGGCTGGCTGGTGGGCCACCGCCTCGGGCGCGACCTGACGGTGCTGGCGGGGCAGGCGCAGCGGCTCAGCCGCTTCGACTTCCGCCAGCCGGAGGTGCGCGGCTCGATGATCCGGGAGATCCGCCAGCTGGAGGACGTGCTGGGCGAGGTGTGCAGGACGATCCAGAACTTCCTCGGCACCACCGAGACCATCGGCAAGGAGCCCGGCCTCGACAGCATGCTGGAGAAGGTGCTGCAGCAGACGGTCGCCTCCACCGCCTGCAGCCGCGGGGCGGTCTATCTCCTCGACCCCAGCGAGAGCGGTCTTGAGCTGGCGGCGGTCGCCGTCCCGGCCGGGCAAAGCGCGCCCCAGGCGCCGCTGCCCGATCGGCTCGCCTTGGCGGCGCT
>NZ_JBNFNU010000075.1:0-14277 GCF_057364445.1 Xanthobacter sp. BG11Y11_SDJG | reverse complement strand
GCCCCGCACCGAGCGCGGCGCCCCGGCGGAAGCCTCGCCGCTCGACAGTCTCGCGGCGGACCGATCGCCCGCATGTGGACCACCGCGCCGCCACCGACGCCTGGGAGCGCCAGCAGCGCGGCGAACGCGGCACCTTCACCCGCCGGCTCTACACCGCCCAGGGCCAGCAGACCTTCGAGGAGCTGCGCCGCAAGTACCGGTCCGACGCCGATTTCCGCGGCGCCGTCGACCGCTATGTGGCCGAATTCGAGCAGGTGCTCGACGAGGTGTCCGGCGACGAGCGCGGCGCGACCCTCACTCGCGCCTACCTGACCTCCGATACCGGCAAGGTCTACACCATGCTGGCCCACCTCGCGGGCCGGCTGGACTGACCGGGCCCCTGCCCGGTCCCCTTCGCTTCGGCCATCGCCGAGCCGGATGCCTCGGTCCCACGCGGCCCGCGGCTCCCGGCTCCGGTATTTTTTTGCCGCCGCTCCGGCAGCATCATTGCCGCTTGCCGTGCCGCAAAGCGATCAGGCCCAAAGGCTTCGCCGGGTCGGAGGGACATGCGGAGCACCCCGCGTCGGACCTTGCGGATATTGACTTTTCCGCCTGCGTCGTCTGTGTTCGAGACTGATCGCCGTCGCCTCGGCGGTTGCCATCCCACCGGCCCAGCGGGAGCCCCGCGTTCATGAAAACCTATATCTGCGCCGCCTATGCCGGCGGTCAGGGCAAGACGACCCTCGCCCAGATGGTTTATTCCGCGCTCAGGAAGCGGGAACTCGCCTACAAGCTCGTGGCCGCCGACTTCACCGACGGCACGGGCCATTCGAAGATCGGCAAGTTCTTCCCCTCGCGGGTGCTGGAACTGGGCATCGGCTCCTCGCTCGCCTCCAGCAAGACCGAGAACGACGCCAACGCGCCCCTGCGCTACTGGGACCGCTTCGGCGGCCTGCTGCTCACCGGGGGCGCGGTGCTCGACATGGGCGCGAACGTGGTGCCGCAGCTGGTCCAGTGGGCGCACCACCGGCGCGTCGCCTACATCATGCAGCAGCGCAACTCGCCCGAGATCGACCTGCTGGTGATCACCAAGCCCGAGACCCATTCCATCGAGAACGTCGCGACGCTGATCGAGGACGTGGTGGTGGGCGGGGCGCTGCCGGTGTCCAACGTGATCATCGTGCAGAACGAGGTGGGCGGCACCTTCGAGGGCCAGTCCATGGCCCGCATCCAGAAGGCGGCCTCGGGGCGCAACCTCCATTTCATCACCATCCCGCGCTGCTCCTCGGAGCTGTGGCCGCATCTGGAGCGCACCTTCACCCCCGTGGAGGAGGCGCTGGCCGCCACCGAGAACGACCTCGCCGAAAAGTTCGGCATCGAGATCTGGTCCGCCTATGCCGGCCTGATGGATCTGCGCACCTGGGCCGACGAGGTCTATGCCCAGCTTGCCAAGGTGGGCATCTGAGGCGCGGCGCTTCCGCATCCCGGCCGCCTGCAGCGAAGCGAAAGCCGAGCGGCAGGTGCGCTGGGACGCGGCGCAGGATGTCTCGCGCAGCGACCTTTGGCCGAGCACCGATGCAGGTGCCAAACTCGGTTTGAGATAGACCGCCTCCGGCGGACGCCTTGCGCTGCGCCCCGGATCGCATTCCGCTAACGCTTCATGCGTGCGGGGCGCGACGGCGGTGGGGAACGGCGGTGGGGAACGATGGCGAAAGTGTCCGCGAGCCCTTCCCCGCCTCCGTGTCCCGGCCGACTGCAGCGCCAGCGGAAGGAGAGCCGGGACCCAGCGAAAGGCCTCCCGTGCAAGGACTCCCGCGCAGCGGACCACAACTGCTCAGCATTTCGGGTTTCGCCGCGGCCCGAGCAAGGGGGCCTGATGGGCCTAATTATGCGGCCTGCCTATTCGGGGACGCGGCTCTGCAATCCACGCCCCGCCCCGGAGCCCCCCTCAGAACCGGCGGGAGGCCCAGCGCACCAGCGCCACCAGCACCTGGTCCGTCGCCTGGTCGAGCGCCAGCGTCACCACCTCGCCGGACGTGCCGGCGGCCGGCACGCGCGCCTTGAACACCTCGGCGGCAAGGATGCGGCCCGACTGGGCGCCGATCAGCTTGGCGGACAGCTCCACCACCGCCATCGGCCCCTCGGGGGTGATGCGCAGGCCGAAGGCGCGCACGTCCGTCACCAGCAGATAATCGGCGTTCACGCCGTCGCCCGGACGGGCCACGCGCTTCAGCTTGCTGCCGTTCTCGAACGCCTGGATGGTGCGCGCCTGGAGCAGCGCCGGCAGGCGGTCGCTCCACTGGGCGTCGGACAGGTAGGTGACCTGCCCGCCGCCCGGCTCCACCACGATCTTGTCGGTGTCCAGCACCGCCAGCGCCACCGGCACCGCCACCACCAGCTGGCCGCTGCCGCCGCCGGAGGCCTGGAAGCTGCCGGGCGCGGTGAGGTTGTAAGTCGGCACCGGCGAAGCGCCGCAGGCGGCAAGGCCGAGGGCGAACAGAAGGCCGCAAGCGATGCGCGCCGCGCGCGCCGTGAGGCCGGTGGGTCTCGTCAGCATGGAAGGGGTCATGCGCCGCTCACCGCCTGTACTGGGGAATGGCGCCGCTTCCGCCGCCGTAGAGAAGCCGCTGGGGATTGCGTTCGAGGCTCTTCAGCACCCGGTCGATCTCGCTCAGGGTGCGCCGGCCGTCGGTGGCGAGCGCCTCGTACTGGCGCAGGCCCGGGCCGGTGAAGCGGCTGATCTCCTGGGTCAGCAGCGCGGTGCGCTGGTCGAGATTCTCGGCCAGCTTGCGCACCGAGGTGGCGGCGTCCGTGGCCTGGGAGAGCAGGCCGTCCTTGTCCTCGGCGGCGTGCTGCAGGCTCACCACCACCTTGTCCACCTTGCCAGCGATGTCGTTGAGCTGCTTGGAGAGCTGGTTCGCCTGCTCGATCAGGCTCTTCACGTCCTCGGACTTGTCGGCGAGCGTCTTGGAGAACAGCTCGACGCTGGCGATGATGGAACGCACCTGCTCGGGGTTCACGGCGTCGAGCACGCTCTCGATCTTGCGCGCCACGCCCTGGGCGGTGTTGATCAGGCCGCTCATGCCGGCGCCGCTGTCGGCGATGATGAGCGGATAGCCGTCCTTGGCCAGGGGCAGCGGCGGCGCGTCGGGCCGGCCGCCGCGGATCGACACCGCGACAATACCGGTGAGGCCCTGGGATTCGAGGCCGCGCGGGCGCGGAAGCACCGGCACGTCGTTGCGGATGCCGACGCGCACCTTCACCTGTCCCGGCTGGCCGGGCACGAGGTCGAGATAGGTCACCTGGCCGACCGGAATTCCGTTGAACAGCACCGAATTGCCCTGCCGCAGGCCGGCGACCGAGCCGTCGAAGACGATCTCGTACTGCTTGCGGGCGGTGGAATCCTGGGGCCCGGCGAACCAGTAGACGAAGCCGAACGCCGCCGCGATGACGGCGAGCGTGAAGGCTCCGATGATGGTGTAGTTCGCGCGCGTCTCCATCTAATCCTTCCGCTCTCCCCGCCGTCCTGACCTAACCGTGGGAATGCTGGACCGCCGGCCCGGGTCGGCCGGTGGAAATACTGCTTCAGCCAGGGATGCGTTGCCGCCATCATGGTCTCGATCGTGCCCTCGGCGATCACCTTGCCGTCGCCCAGCGCCGCGATGCGGTCGCAGACCGTGTGCAGGCTGTCGAGATCGTGCGTTACCATGAAAACCGTCAGGCCCAAAGTCTGCTGCAGGGTGCGAATGAGCTCGTCAAAATCGCCCGCGCCGATCGGGTCGAGGCCCGAAGTCGGTTCATCCAGAAAGAGAATCTCGGGATCGAGCGCCAGCGAGCGCGCCAGCGCCGCGCGCTTGATCATACCTCCGGAAAGCTCCGACGGTAGCTTTTCTGCAACATCGCACTTGAGGCCCACCATCTCGATCTTGGTGTAGGCGATCTCGTCCAGCAGGCGCTGGGACAAATGCAGCGTCTCGCGCAGAGGAAACTGGATGTTCTGCCGGACCGTCAGCGACGAGAACAGGGCGCCCTGCTGGAACAGCACGCCCCAGCGCCGCTCCAGCGCCGAGCGCTCCTTCTCGCTCAGGTCGTCGAGATTTTCCCCGAACACCTCGACCGTGCCGGAGATTTTCGGCACCAGGCCGAGGATGGTGCGGGTGAGCACCGACTTGCCGCCGCCGGACGTGCCCACGAACCCCAGGATCTCGCCGCGATACACGTCGAGATTGAGGTGGTTGAGGATCACCTTGTCGCCGAATCCCACCACCAGGTCGCGCACCCTGATGATGGCGTCCTTGACGGGGGCCGTGCTTTCAACGCGGGCGTCCATGCAGCCTCACATGTCGATCGCGGCGAAGAACATGGCGAACACGCCGTCCATGACGATCACCAGGAAGATCGCCTTCACCACCGAGGCCGTGGTGTGCTCGCCGAGCGATTCCGCGCTGCCGCCCACCCGCATGCCCTCCATGCAGGCGACGATGCCGATGGTCGCGGCCATGAAGGGGGCCTTGTACATGCCGACCTTGAACTGGTCGAGGGTGATCGCCTGTTTCAGGCGGTCGAGGAACACCTCCGGGGTGATCCCGCCATAGCCCCACGAGACGAGGCCGGCGCCGAAGATCGCCGCCATGGAGCCGATGAAGGTGAGCAGCGGCAAAGCGATGATGAGCGCCATCAGGCGCGGCACCACCAGCACCTCGATCGGGTCGAAACCCATCACCCGGAGCGCGTCGATCTCCTCGCGCATGCGCATGGAGCCGAGCTCGGCGGTATAGGCCGAGCCGGAGCGGCCGGCGATCATGATGGCGACGATGAGCACGCCGAGCTCGCGCAGCACCAGCACGCCGACCATGTCGACCACATAGATGTCGGCGCCGAAGCGGCGGAAGTTGAAGATGCCCTGCTGCGCCAGGATGCAGCCGATCAGGAAGGTGATGAGCAGGATGATGGGCACGGCGCGGAAGCCGACCCGGTCCAGCTGGTTCACCATGGAGGTGAAGCGGAAGGTGTGCGGCCGCAGCAGCACGCGGCCGAAGGCGGTCACCGTCGCGCCCACGAAGTTGAGCAGCGCCAGCGCGTCCTGGCCCACATGGACCATCTCGCGGCCGAGGCGCTCCAACACCGCGTCGTGACGGCGGACCGGCGGCGGCGGCTCGTGGCCGGTCCGCTCGATCTCCTCCATAAGGACGGCATAGCGCTGCGACAGGCCGACCACGCGCGGCTCGACGCCGGCCTTGGTCCAGGCGCGCTTCAGCCGTTCCAGCAGCAGCGCGCCGAAGGTGTCCATGCGCTCGACGCCGGCGAGGTCGATCTCCACGACGCCCTTGGGCGTGCGGTGGTCATGAACCGTCTGGTCTACCGCCGACTCGAGGTCGTCGGCATGGTCGAAGGTCCACACGCCGCGCCCGGCCACCGTGAGACGGTCGTCCTGGGTCCGCACCGAGATCAGGCCGGCATCGGGCAAGTCGCCCCTCCCTTGATCGCCCCACGCTTGAGCGAGCCCCCTCCCCTAGCTCATACTCGGCTTGTTGCGCTGCGTCGAGACGCGCGGCGGCAAACGCGTCCGCCCCCCCGCCGCCGAGGCTCATGAAACCGCCCCTATGATTAACGCCGGCCGAAGCTCACCGTGCGCGTCGAGCGCTTTCCCATCCGCGGCAGCTTCACCATCGCCCGCGGCTCCAAGACCGAGGCGGCCGTGGTGGTGGCCGAGATCGCCGCCGGCGGCCACACCGGACGCGGGGAATGCGTGCCCTATGCCCGCTACGGCGAGAGCGTGGAGGGGGTCGCGGCGCTGGTCGCATCGCTCGAGGGCGCAATCGCCGACCGGCCTCGACCGCGCCGGGCTCCAGGCGCGCCTGCCGCCGGGGCGGCGCGCAACGCGCTCGACTGTGCGCTGTGGGACCTGGAGGCGAAGGCGTCCGGACGCCTCGGTCGCGCAGATGGTCGGCCTGCCGGCGCCGACCGCCGCGCCTCACCTGGCTACACCGCTGAGCCTCGATACGCCCGGAGGCCATGGCCAGGCGGCCGCGCGCCGGCCGGCCGCTGCTCAAGCTCAAGCTCGGCGCACCGGGCGACGAAGCCCGGCTGAAAGCCATCCGCGCCGCGGTGCCCGACGCCCGCCTGGTGGTGGACGCCAATGAGGGCTGGACCGCGGACCTCCTGCCACGGATGATGGACGCCTGCGCGACCGCCGGGGTGGAACTGATCGAGCAGCCTTGCCCGCCGCCGACGACGGCGCCTGGCGCGGGGCCGCGCCCGGTGCCGGTCTGCGCCGACGAGAGCGTGCACGACCGCGCCGCCTTGCCGCGCTCCGGGACCGCTACGACGCCATCAACATCAAGCTCGACAAGGCCGGCGGCCTCACCGAGGCCATGGCCTTGGCGGACGCGGCCGAGCGCGCGGGCTTCTTCCTGATGGTGGGCTGCATGCTGGCCACCTCGCTGGCCATGGCGCCCGCCATGCTGGTGGCCCAGCGCGCCCGCATCGTCGATCTGGACCGGCCCGTGCTGCTCCGCCCGGCCGACCGGGAGCCCGGCTCCGCTACGAGGGGGGCGGCTCGCCTTTTCCCCCCCGCTCCCCGAGCTGTGGGGCTGAGGCCGCGCCGCGAGCGCCAGCAGCGCGCCGATGAGGCCGAGGCCCGCGGACATCAGGAACGCCAGCGTGCCGAAGGCGGCCCAGAGCGGGCCGGCGGCAAGGCTCGCGGCCGACATGGCGAGGCTCACCGCCCAGGAGGCGAGCGCCTGGCCCGAGCCGGAGCGGTGCTCGGCGACCGAACGGGCGATCAGCTCCACCATGCCGAGATAGGTGGCGCCGAAGGTCAGGCCGTGCAGCAGCTGGAGCGCGAACACCAGCACCTCCGGCGGATCGAAGGCGAGCGCGCCGAAGCGGGCGATGGCCGCCAGCCCGCCCGCCGCGATCAGCAGGTGCGGGCCGAACCGGTTCATCAGCCGCGTGCCGAACCGGAACACGAAGATCTCGGCGATCACGCCCAGCGCCCAGAGGAGGCCGATGGTGGTGGTGGCCAGGCCGATGGCGCCCCAGTGCACGGAGCCGAAGACGTACAGCACCGAATGGCTCGCCTGCACCAGCGCCACCGCGACGATGGCGGCGACGAGCCGCACGGCACGCCGGTGACGCCGCAAGGTCGGTCACGCGCGGGGGCGGCGCCAGCGGCGGCAGGCGGGTGCTCACCGCCGAGATAGCCAGCTGGCCGGCGAGCATCATCAGCACGATGCCGCCATGGCCGGTGGCGCCGATGACGGCGCCGCCCGCGAGGTTGGCGACGATGAAGGACGCCGAGCCCCATTGCCGGGCGCGGCCATAGTCCGCCCGTCCGGCGCGGGCGAGCCGGGTGGCGTAGGAATCCAGCAGCGCGAAGCTCGGGTTCCAGAACAAGGCCGTGGCGCCCAGCACCAGCACGATCACCAGGAAATCCCGGCTCAGCGCCAGCAGCGCCATGCCGGTGCAGGTGGCGAGCGCGAGCGTGACGAGCACCGCCTTGGGGCCGGCCGAGGCGGTCGGAGAGGAAGCCGACTGAGCGGCGTCGCGAACAGGCGCGCCACCAGCGGCGCCGCGACGACCACGCCGATCTCCTGCGGCGCGAGCCCGCGCGCCGTCAGCCAGAGCGGCAGGAAGGGCAGCTGGATGCCGATGGCGAGGTAGAAGCTCGCATAGGCCGCGCCCATGGCGAACGCGTCGCGCCGGGGATGGCGCCAGCGCCTCCGGTCATGCGGCCGGCGGCCGGCCGCGCGGCCGGCGGAGGGGCGCTCCGCGCGGCATCGCCTCAGCCTTCGAGGCAGGCGATGAAGGTCTCGCGGTCCACATTGCCGCCGGAGAGCACCACGCCACCACGTCGCCGGGGCGCGCCGAGCCGGCCTTCCAGCAGCGCCGCGAGCGCCACCGCGCCGCCCGGCTCCACCACCAGCTTCAGCTCCCGGAAGGCGAAGGCCACGGCGCGCGCCACCTCGGCATCGGTGGCCGAAGCGGCATGGCCGACCATGGGCCGCGTGATCTCGAAGGTGATGCGCCCCGGCATGGGCGCCAGCAGCGCGTCGCAGAACGAGCCGGCGGCGGCGACATTGCGCTCGCGGGTGCCCGAGGCGAAGGAGCGGCCATGGTCGTCGAATCCCGCCGGCTCGCAGGCCACCACCCGGGCATCGGGCGCGCGCGGCTTCACCGCCAGCGCGATGCCGGCGATGAGCCCGCCGCCTGAGGTGTTGGCCGCCACCACGTCCGGCGCCAGGCCGAGGGCGGTCAGGTCCTCCATGATCTCCAGGCCCACCGTGCCCTGCCCCGCGATCACGCCCGGATCGTCATAAGGCGGCACCAGCGTCGCCCCGCGCTCCGCGGCGATGGCGGCGGCGATGGCGTCGCGGTCCTCGCTGACGCGGTCATAGCCCACGACCTGCGCCCCGAGCGCCACCGTGCGGGCGCGCTTCAGCGCCGGCGCATCGTGCGGCATGACGATCACCGCCGGCATGCCGAGCAGCCCAGCCGCCGCCGCGACGCCCTGGGCATGGTTTCCCGAGGAGCAGGCGACAACGCCCGCCGCACGGTCGGCCTCAGGAATCTGGACGATGCGGTTGTAGGCGCCGCGGAACTTGAAGGAGCCGGTGCGCTGGAGCGTCTCCGGCTTCAGGAACACGCGCCGGCCGGTGGCCTCGTCGAGCACCGGGGCGCGAAGGAGCGGCGTGCGCACCGCAACCCCCCGGAGGCGGAGGGCGGCGGCTTCGACGTCGGCGGCGGTGGGAAGGGCGGGGATGGACGCGGTCATGCCCCGGAAACTACCCGAGCGCGGCGCCGCAGGCGATAGCGTCGGGCGATGGGGCCGATATCGTGCGCGATCAGCACGTTGTCCAGGAACTGGCGGGCACTCTCGCGCCAGGTGTGGTTCAGCGCGAAGCGCGCGCGGCGTCCTTGGAAAGGTCGAGGGCCTTGAGGCAGGCAACGCGCAGGTCCTCGTCGAGGACGCCGACCGGCTCGGTCATGTCCGCCAAAACGTCCATGGGGCCGGTGACGGGATAGGCCGCCACGGGCAGCCCGCTCGCCAGCGCCTCCAGCAGAACGATGCCGAACGTGTCGGTGCGCGAGGGGAAGCAGAACACGTCGCAGGCGGCATAGACCTGCGCCAGGTCCTCGCCCTCCTTGGGGCCGAGGAAATGGGCCTCGGGAAAGCGCTGCTGCAGGCTGGCGAGCGCCGGGCCGCCGCCCACCACCACCTTGGAGCCCGGCAGATCGAGCTTGAGGAAGGCCTCGATGTTCTTTTCCACCGCCACCCGGCCGACGAACAGGAAGCGCGGCCCCGGCGCGCCGGCAAGGTCCGCCTCGGGCCGCGGCCGGAACAAGTCGGCGTCCACGCCGCGCGACCAGCGCATCAGGCGCTTGAAGCCGCGCGCCTCGAGATCGCGCTCGAGCGTCGCGGTGGAGACCATGACGCCGCCGCCCGCATTGTGGAACGAGCGCAGCCACGCATAGGTGAGGCGCTCCGGCACCGGCGCGCGGGCGGACAGGTATTCGGGAAACTTGGTGTGATAGGAAGTCGTGAAGGTGCGCCGCGAGGCGATGCAGGCGCGCCGCACCAGGATGCCGATCGGCCCCTCGGTGGCGATGTGCACGAAATCGGGCTGCACCTTTTCGATGCGGCGCATGATCATGCGCGGCGTGGCGAGCGCGAGGCGGATCTCGTTGTAGGACGGCAGCGGCACGGTCCTGAACCCCTGCGGGGTCAGGAATTCCATCTCGGCGCCGAGGTTTGCGGCCTCGGCGGCGGTGTGCTCCAGCGAGCGCACCACGCCATTGATCTGCGGATGCCACGCATCGGTGGCGACGAGGACGCGCATCAGGCGGCGGCGCGAGCCCCCTCGACCAGATCGGCCCCCTCCTGCGGCGCCGTCTCGACGCGGCGGATCCAGCGGATGATCTCCATATGGCCGTCGTCATGCTCGGCGATGGCGGTGCAGCTTTCCACCCAGTCGCCGCAATTGACGTAGCGCACGCCGAACTGGTCGTGGATCGCGGCGTGATGAATATGGCCGCAGATCACGCCGTCCACGTTGTGGCGCTTCGCCTCCTCGGCCACCGCCTCCTCGAACTTGCCGATATAGTTCACGGCGTTCTTCACCTTGAGCTTGGCCCACTGGCTCAGCGACCAGTAGGTCAGCCCGAGCCGGCGGCGCACGAGGTTCACGTAGGTGTTCACCCCGAGCGCGGCAGTGTAGGCCCAGTCTCCCAGGAAGGCGAGCCACTTGGCGTGGCGGACCACCACATCGAACACGTCGCCGTGGATGACGAGGTAGCGCTTGCCGTCGGCCGCCTCGTGGATGACCGTCTCCACCACGTCGATGCCGCCGAAATGGGTGCCGTAATAATCGCGCAGGAACTCGTCGTGGTTGCCGGGCAAATAGAGCATGCGCGTGCCCTTGCGGCCCTTGCGCAGCAGCTTCTGCACCACGTCGTTGTGCTTCTGCGGCCAGTACCAGGACTGGCGCAGCCGCCAGCCATCGACGATGTCGCCCACCAGATAGAGCACATCGGATTCGTGGTACTTCAGAAAGTCGAGCAGCAGCTCCGCCTGGCAGCCTTTGGTGCCGAGATGGACATCCGAGATGAACAGGGCGCGGTAGCGGCGCGCTTCGGGATTTTCGCTCACGCTTTGGCCTCCCCGCGACGGGCCTCACCGGATACCTGCCCAGGAGGCAGCGGGAGGACTTAGCCGGAGTCGTGTATCTATTTTATGACGACCCTGGGGAACGGAAAGGCAAGACTGCCCGATTGTCGCGCCTGCCCAGATAAGCGGCAGTATTGAAGCGCCAGAATGACAGGCGGCTAATATTCGACCCGCCCCGTGGCTCGCATTGTTTCGCAGCGGCGCCCGAAGACCTCAGCCGCTCCGCCGTTCGACCGCCAAAATCGGGCCCTTCGGCGGCGCACAATAACACAGCACGGGGAAAGACTTAGACCGGTCTCGGCGGCCCCGCCGCGCGTGCCTGCAGCCGCGGCGGCGCGCGGGCGGATTCGCGCCGCCGCCCATTGACCGGGACGCGCGAACGCGCCAGCGTGACGCGCCTCGGGGCTCTCGGCGACGCCGCCCCCTCAACCACCAAGACCAATCCCAAGGAGTTCACCGATGAAGCTTGTCCGCTTCGGCGCCAAAGGACAGGAGAAGCCGGGTCTAATCGATTTGGACGGCCAGATTCGCGATCTCTCGGGCGTCATCCCGGACCTCGCCGGAGAGGCCCTGCTGCCGGAGAGCCTGGCGCGCATTGCCGCAGTGGATCCCGGCACCCTGCCGGCGGCGCCCGCCGGCGTCCGGCTCGGCTCCTGCGTCGCCGGCCGGCAATTTCGTCGCCGTGGGCCTCAATTTCGCGGACCACGCGGCCGAGACCAACAACCCCATCCCCGAGGAGCCGGTGCTCTTCAACAAGGCGCCCAACTGCATCGCCGGCCCCGACGACGACGTGATGATCCCCAAGGGCTCGCTCAAGCTCGACTGGGAGGTGGAGCTCGCCTTCGTCATCGGCAAGCGCGCCCGCTATGTGGAGGAGAAGGACGCCCTCTCCCACGTCGCCGGCTACTGCATCTGCAACGACGTGTCCGAGCGCCACTTCCAGATCGAGCGCTCCGGCCAATGGACCAAGGGCAAGGGCTGCGAGACCTTCGGCCCGCTCGGCCCGTGGCTGGTGACGCCGGACGAGCTGTCCGACACCTCCGAACTCGGCATGTGGCTGGAGGTGAACGGCGAGAAGATGCAGAACGGCTCCACCAAGACCATGATCTTCCGGGTGCCGTTCCTGGTGCACTACATCAGCCAGTTCATGGTGCTGGACCCCGGCGACGTCATCACCACGGGCACCCCGCCCGGCGTCGGCCTCGGCATGAAGCCGCCGCGCTTCCTGAAGGCGGGCGACGTCATGCGCGTCGGCATCGCCGGCCTCGGCGAACAGCGCCAGACGGTGGTGCCGTTCAAGATGTGATGCGACGGGGAGGGCTTGCGCCCTCCCCTCACTGGATGGTCGTGCCGGCGAGCCAGGTCTGCACCGCCTTAAGCGCCTCGCTTTTGTTTCCGGTGCGGTGCTTGGCCTCTTCGTACACCGCCAGCTGCACGTCGGCGCTGGTGCCGGCTTCGGCGATGGTGCGCGCATGCAGTAGGGCGTCGAGGCAGCCGAGCGCCTCGGCGTCCTCCGCCACCAGGTTCACGAGGCCCTCCACCGCGTCGCGCACCGAGAGCGCGCGGCGCTGGGACAGGTCGACGAACGAGCCGTGGACGCCGTAGCGCTGGGCGCGCCACTTGTTCTCGTCGGCGATGGCGCGGTCCACCGCTCCGGCTTCCTTATTGTGGTGCGGGTTGCGCACCAGGAAGCGCGCCAGCGCGCGGTAGAGCGCGGCAATGGCGACCGAATCCTCCAGACGCGTGCAGCTGTCCGGCGCCCGCAGCTCCAGGGTCGGCAGCTTGCGCGAGGGGCGGATGGTCCACCACAGATAGCTCGAATCGGCGATCGCCCGCGCCTCCACCAGCGCCTCCACGTAGCGCTCGTAGTCGGCATTGGTCTCGAACATGTGCGGCAGGCCGGTGCGCGGCAGTTCGTCATAGGCGGCGAGCCGGTAGCCCATGAGCCCGGTCTGGCGCGACTGCCAGAACGGCGACGAGGTGGAGAGCGCCACGAAGTGGGGGATGTAGGGCACCATGCGGCGCATCACGTCCACGCGCTGGTCCGGATCGGGCAGCTCGACGTGCACGTGCAGGCCGCACACCAGGTTGCGCTCGCCGATCATCTTCAGGTCGTTCATCATGCCGTCATAGCGATTGGCCTGCGTCTGCCGCCCGCCCTCCCAGACGGCCGTCGGATGGGTGCCGGCGGCGATCAGGCCGAGCCCGTGCTCGGCCGCAACCTGCGCCGCGGCACCGCGAAGATGGCGCAGTTCGTCGAGGGCGCTTCCGGTCGCGGTGGCAGGATGGGTGGCGATCTCGAGCTGGGACTGGAGGAGCTCGACGCTGACCTGTTCGCCGAGGATGCCCTTCAGTTCATCGAACATCCCGTTCGGCATGCGGCGCGCCGACGACTTGGTCTGGGCATCGACGACGAAGAACTCTTCCTCGATACCGAATCGATAGTGCGACATGCCCCTCCTCCTGAGCGCGAGGTGCCGGACCGCGAGACGCGGAACCGGCACGGGTCCACCAAGGCGCGGAGCCGCGGGGCGGCTGTGGCTCGGTGTCCCCGGCATCGGTCTCGGCGGATGCGCGCATGGAGCGAGAAACGCCGGACCGAGCATTAGGTTTCGCACAAACTGACGCCAATTCGGACCAAAATTTGGCGCGCCCGCTAACGTTTAGATGACGGCAACGCTTTCAACACCTTACCGCAATGCACAGTGCAGGCGGACGAAGCGGCAGGTCGAAATAATAGAATGTGGCGGTTCAAGGCGTTTTTCTTTGGAACAATTCCGCGGTGCCCGCATTACGCTGGGTTTGGCTTGGATGTTCGGGAGCGCCGCGCACCGCCTCCACCAGCGCCAGGGCCGCGACGGCGGCCGTGTCAGCCCGCAGAATGCGCGGTCCGAGCGAGAGCACCACCGCCCGCGGTTTCACCAGCGCACGCTCCTCCGGCGCGAAGCCGCCCTCAGGGCCGATCAGGACGCTCACCGGAGCACCGGGCTGCGCGCGAAGCGGCGCCAGCGGGTCGGCCACCTCCGCCGCCTCGTCGCAGAACACCAGCAGGCGCTCTTCGGGAAGCGCGGCCAGCCAGCGCGCCAGAGGCTGCGGCTCGCACACCTGCGGCACGGCGAGGATGCCGCACTGCTCGGCCGCCTCGATGGCATTGGCGCGCATGCGCTCGCCGTTCACCCGCGTCACCTGTGTATGGCGGGTGATGACCGGGGTGAGGAGCCCGGCGCCCATCTCCACGGCCTTCTGCACCATATAATCGAGCCGCGCGTGCTTCAGCGGCGCGAAGGCATATTCGAGATCGGCGGGCGCCGGCTGGGGCCGCACCGCCTCCTCCGCCTCCAGCGTCACGTCCCGCTTGCCGCCGGCCACCCGGCGCGCGCGCCACTCGCCGTCCCGGCCGTTGAACAGAAGGATCGTGTCGCCCACGGCCAGCCGGATCACATTGGCCACGTAGTGGGCCTGTTCGGCGGGCAGCCGCACCGCCGCGCCGGCCACCAGATCGGCGTCGACGAACAGGCGCTGGGAGCGGAAATCGTGCTCGGGCATGGGGCATCCTCGGATCGCGCGCGAGGCTGTGCCGCGCCGCGCCCGGATGCAAGCCCAAGGGCGGCGCGCGCGCCCGCCGCCGC
>NZ_JBNFNU010000074.1:0-14300 GCF_057364445.1 Xanthobacter sp. BG11Y11_SDJG | reverse complement strand
TCGGAACTCGAAGCCCGCGAGCGGAGGCGTGCCGTGGCGAACAGCATAGTATATTCTCGCATCGGGAAGGATGAACGACGATGTCCGCAAGAGCAGTGGAAATACGACCGATTAGGAGGGCGAGATAAAAGGGCGCAAGGTGCGCTGAGGTCGGGCGGTTGTTTTTGCTTGGGAATTTTGAGCCAAACGCACATTGCGCTGCTGCTCGACAATGTGCATCGAGTACTCAAGTCACTGATCCTGTTGGCCTTCCCCCACCTTGCAGGGGCGCGTCATGACCGATGACCGGGAATTCCGCGTCCGGCCCGGCCGCATCCGCTCGTCCCGTGCCCAGAGGGCCCGTCCCTTCATCGCCCAGGCCCTCGCCGCGGCCCAGAAGGCCGGTGGCCACGTCTCCCGATCCGGCCGCCTCACCTCCGGCACCCGCTCGCACTTCGGCCGCGGGCGGACGGCGAGCATCCAGGCCAACCGCCTGCTCACGGGTCGCTCGCGCGTCGTCGTCATCAAGACCCGCGTGGTGCGCCACACCGCCCGCGCCACACCGCTGATCGCGCATCTCTCCTACCTGCGCCGGGAGGGCGCGACCCAGGACGGGGAGAAGGCCCGCCTGTTCGGGCCGGGCGCCGAGGAGGAAGATGGCCGCGCCTTTGCGGAGCGATGCGCTGACGACCGGCACCATTTCCGCTTGATCGTGTCGCCCGAGGACGCGGCGGATATGGCCGACCTGAGGTCCTTCGCCCGCGACCTCGTGGGCCAGATGGAGACGGACCTCGGCACGAAGCTGGATTGGGTCGGCGTCGACCACTGGAACACGGACAACCCCCACCTGCACATCCTGGTGCGTGGCCAGACCGACGACGGCCAGGACCTCGTCATCTCCCGCGATTACATCAAGGAGGGCATGCGCGCCCGCGCACAGGATCTGGTCACCCAGGAGCTGGGGCCGCACACCGACCTCGACATCCGCCGCGCCATCGAGCGGCAAGTGGAGGCGGAGAGGTGGACGCAGCTCGACCGTCAACTGGTCCGGGACCAGCACGAGACCGGCGTGATCGACGTCGCGCCCCATGCCGATCGCCAGCCGGACGCGTTCCATGCCCTGAAGGTCGGACGACTGCGCAAGCTCGAAACCATCGGACTCGCCGATCAGGTCGGCCCCGGCCAGTGGGTGATCGACGAGAAGGCCGAGGCCACGCTCCGCGCGCTGGGCGAGCGCGGCGACATCATCAAGCGTATGCACCGGGCTCTGACCTCGCAGGGCATCGAGCGCGGTACCGCAAGCTATGTGCTTTCTGGTGAGCACCTCGATGCACCCATCATCGGCCGCCTGGTCGACCGCGGCCTCGACGACGAGCTGAAGGGCACGGCCTATGCCGTGGTCGACGGCGTCGACGGGCGCACCCACCACATCAGGCTGCCCGACCTCGATGCGGCAGGCGATGGCGCTCCCGGCTCCATCGTCGAGCTGAGGAGGTTCGAGGATGCCCACGGCCAACAACGGGCCGCGCTCGCGGTCCGCTCGGACCTCGACATCGAGCGACAGGTCACGGCGGCGGGCGCGACCTGGCTCGACCGGCAGGCGCTCGCCCGCGAGCCCGCCTCCCTCTCCGACAACGGCTTCGGCGGCGATGTGCGGGATGCCATGGACCGCCGTGCCGTACATCTGGTCGCCGAAGGCCTCGCCCAGCGTCAGGGCCAACACATCGTCTTCGCTCGCGACCTCATCGAGACGTTGCGCCGGCAGGAGATAAGCGCACTGGGCGAGCGGCTCGCCGCCGGGAACGGGCAGCCTTTCAAACGTGCCGGGACTGGTGAGTACGTCACCGGCACCTATCGCCAGCGCTTCGCCCTGGCCTCAGGCCGCTTCGCCATGATCGACGACGGCCTCGGCTTCCAGCTCGTGCCCTGGACGCCCTCGCTCGAGAAGCAGCTCGGCAAGCACGTCTCCGGTGTCGCCCGGTCCGATGGTGGCATCGACTGGTCCTTCGGCCGCAAGCGCGGCCTCGGCCTCTGACCTCAAGCGCAAAAGGACCGCCGGATGTCCGCGACCAAGATCCTCTGGGGCCAGATCCTCGCAGTCTTCTCCATCGTGCTCGCCACCACCTGGGGGGCGACGGAATATGTCGCCTGGCGGCTGGGCTTCCAGGACCAACTCGGCTCACCCTGGTTCGTGCTGGGGTACTGGCCCGTCTATCACCCGCCGGCCTTCTTCTGGTGGTGGTATTTCTACGATGCCTATGCGCCGGAGATTTTCACAGAAGGCGCCTTCATCGCGGCCTCGGGCGGGTTCCTGTCCATTGCGATCGCCATCGGCCTGTCGGTCTGGCGGGCCCGGGAGGCGAAGCGGGTCGAGACCTACGGTTCCGCCCGCTGGGCCGAGCCGGACGAGATCCGTTCAGCCGGTCTTCTCGGATCCGACGGGGTAGTGCTCGGCCGCCATGGAGGGGACTATCTGCGCCATGACGGGCCCGAGCACGTCCTGTGCTTCGCGCCCACCCGGTCGGGCAAGGGCGTGGGCCTCGTCGTCCCATCGCTCCTCACCTGGCCAGGCTCTGCCATCGTCCACGACATCAAGGGCGAGAACTGGCAGCTCACCGCCGGCTTCCGGGCACGGCACGGGCGCGTGTTGCTGTTCGACCCCACCAATGTGAAATCGGCCGCTTACAATCCGCTGCTGGAGGTTCGTCGCGGGGAGTGGGAGGTCCGCGACGTCCAGAACATCGCCGATATCCTGGTGGACCCCGAGGGCTCACTGGAAAAGCGCAACCACTGGGAAAAGACCAGCCACGCTCTGCTCGTCGGCGCCATTCTCCATGTGCTCTATGCCGAGCGCGACAAGACCCTCGCCGGCGTCGCCGTCTTCCTCTCCGACCCCAGGCGCCCCATCGAGGCGACGCTCGCCGCCATGATGACGACGCCGCACCTCGGCGAGGCGGGTCCCCATCCGGTGATCGCCAGCGCGGCACGGGAGCTTCTCAACAAGTCCGAGAATGAGCGCTCCGGCGTGCTCTCCACCGCCATGTCCTTCCTCGGGCTCTACCGCGATCCCGTGGTCGCCGAGGTGACCCGGCGCTGCGACTGGCGCATCACCGACCTCGTAGCACGCCGGCAGCCGACCACCCTTTATCTCGTCGTGCCGCCCTCGGACATCAACCGCACCAAGCCGCTCATTCGCCTGATCCTCAACCAGGTCGGGCGCCGCCTCACCGAGGACCTTCAGGCCAAAGCCGGTCGCCACAGGCTCCTCCTGATGCTGGACGAGTTTCCGGCGCTGGGGCGGCTCGACTTCTTCGAGAGCGCCCTCGCGTTCATGGCGGGCTACGAGCTCAAGAGCTTCCTGATCGCTCAGTCGCTGAACCAGATCGAGAAGGCCTATGGCCCGAACAACTCCATCCTCGACAACTGCCATGTGCGGGTGAGCTTTGCCACCAATGACGAGCGCACCGCCAAGCGCGTCTCCGACGCTCTCGGCACCGCCACCGAGATGAAGGCCATGAAGAACTATGCCGGCCACCGGCTGTCGCCCTGGCTCGGTCACCTCATGGTGTCGCGCTCGGAGACGGCACGCCCGCTCCTCACGCCGGGCGAGGTGATGCAGCTTCCGCCCTCCGACGAGATCGTCATGGTCGCAGGCACGCCCCCGATCCGGGCAAAGAAGGCGCGGTACTATGAGGATGAGCGGTTCAAGGAGCGGATCCTCCCGCCGCCGGAGTTTTCGGAACCAAGGGAGCGGAGGGCCGACGACTGGACGATCCTGCCGCTGCCGGTGCCCTCGCAACTGAGCCTCATGGTTGAGGGGACTGACGATGATGACACCACCGGGTCAGAGCGTCGGCGCCAGCCGGAGCTGGCGCGGGTGGCGCCGGTCGAGACCCCTGCGCAACCCCGAAACGAGTTCGAGATCGATCTCGCGGACGAGGGTGAGGACGACGTCGCCCGAAACAGCCGCATGACGCGCGTCATGCAGGGGGTGGCACGTCAGGTCTCGCTCGACCCCCGCGACGGCATGGAGCTGTGACGGCGATGGCCCCACGCAAGAAGAAGGCGCAGATCACTGTCTATCTCGATCCGGACACCATGGCGTTGCTCGCAGATTACGCTGCGCGCCGGGACCAGCCTCAGTCGCTGGTCGCCGAGGCTGCCATCGCGTCGTTCCTGTCCCCGGACGCCACCGAACGACGCGAGGCCGCGATCGCCAAGCGCCTGGATCTACTGGACAGACGGATGACGCGGATGGAGCGCGACGTCGGCATCTCGGTCGAGACGTTGGCCGTGTTCATCCGTTTCTGGCTCACCACGACGCCGGCCCTGCCCGAACCCGCGGCCCAGGCAGCCAGGGCAAAAGCGGGGGAGCGGTATGAAGCGTTTGTCGCGGCACTGGGACGGCGGCTCGCGAAGGGACCGAAGCTCATTCAAGAGGTCACGGAGGACAAGGCCGCTCCCACACCGCGACTATGAGCACAGTGCGCCAGAAGCTGGCCGCATGGTTCTACATATTCCTGCCCCTTTGCTATCCCGCCACTACGCGGAATCCGCCAAAGCCATACGGTATTATGTTACAGGAGCTGACCTGAGCCCCTTTTCTCCTCCGGCTTAGGAGAGAGTCCTAGGTTTCATTTTTGGCCTCAGGCGGCCTGGATTTCCAGTGCGATTGTTGCGGCGAACTCGGCAGGGGATCGATGGCCGAGGGCGGAATGGGGCCTGTTCATATTGTAGTCCTCCTTCCATGCGGCGATGGCGGCACGGGCCTGCGCCAGGCTCGAGAACAGGGTCTCGTTCAGGCATTCGTCCCGGAAGCGGCCGTTGAAGCTCTCGACGAAGCCGTTCTGCATGGGCTTGCCGGGAGCGATGTAGTGCCATTCGACGCCGGTCTGCTGGCACCATTTGAGAATTGCCATCGAAGTCAGCTCCGTGCCGTTGTCGGAAACGATGGTTGCAGGCCTGCCTCGAATGGCGAGCAGCGCGTCGAGCTCGCGCGTCACCCGAAGGCCCGAGAGCGAGGTGTCGGCCACCAGCGCCAGACACTCCCGGCTGAAGTCGTCGACGACGGCCAGCACCCGGAAGCGCCGACCGTCCGTGAAGGCATCCGACACGAAATCGAGGCTCCAGCGGACGTTGACCCGATCCGGCACCAGGATGGGACGCCTCGTGCCGAGCGCTCGCTTGCGTCCCCCACGCCGGCGAACCTGAAGCTTCTCTTCCCGATACAGCCGGCGCAGCTTCTTCTGGTTCATGACGATGCCCTGGCGCCTCAGCATGATGTGGATGCGCCTATAGCCGAAGCGGCGGCGTTCGCCGGCCACGGCCCGCATGGCCTCCCTCAGGGGTGCATCGTCGGGACGCACACTTCGGTAGCGCACGCTGGTGCGATCGACGCCCAGCGCCTGGCACGCCCGACGCTGGCTCACCCCGTGCGCCGCACAGGCATGAGCCACGGCTTTGCGCCTCGCATCGGGCGTCACCATTTTTTGAGCTGACATCCCTCAGGATCGCGTTGTCGAGCATTTGCTCGGCCAGCAGCTTCTTCAGCCGCGTATTCTCCTCCTCAAGCGCCTTCAGCCGCCGGGCATCGGACACGTCCATGCCGCCGTACTTGGCCTTGAACTTGTAAAAGGTCGCCGAGGAGATGCCGTGCTTGCGGCAGACGTCAGCGGTCTTCGCGCCCGCCTCCTGCTCCTTCAGCATCCCGATGATCTGTTCCTCTGTGAACCGTGAGGCTCGCATCGTCCGTCTCCGTGATCGACGGACTCTACCCAAATCTGGAGGAGGTTCTGGGGCTCAGGTCAGAGCCAAGCTTGGAAAGCCCTCCTATGGCGCGCGCTTGGTCTCTCGTGTGTAATCTTCGAATGTTGAGAATGATCGGTGCCCTTTCACCGAGTTTGACTTGGCGACTCGAGTCTTCCTGATCCGCTCCTGGAGATACACGCAGACCTCGGCGAACCTCTCCATCGCCGTGTCCCGCCAGGAGGAGCGGAACCTGGACTCGATATTCTTCGAAATCACGGCATGGTTGAATTTCGTCGCCCGCGAGGTGTCGGCCGAGGCGAATTGATTGTATTGCCTGATCAGATATTGGACATATCGGCTTGCTTCCTGATCGGCACCGATTGTCCCGGCCGCGGTCTGGAACCTAGGAGCTTTTCCCGAACCCTTGAAATTCAGGGTTCCGGCCACGATTGCGCCAAGGCTACCGATGACCACATTGCCCGTATTGTTTCTGGTCTCAATACGCGACATCGCATTAAGCAGAACCTTGGCAAAGAAACCATCCGTTTCCTGCTTGGGGCGGCCGAGATGTTCTTCCTGGATCGTCTTGATCTCCTCCAAAGTGTCGACCGAATAGAGTCCGGGCTCCGCGTCAATGATCTTATGGTGCCGGCGGCATAGCAGGATCAAATTCGCGAAGGCGTGCCGTGCGTCCTCTGTCTGCGTGCTATCAAACCGAGGGCCACCTGAGCTTTGAGCCCGAATATGGCAGACCTCGCCGGTCACTGTTCCCGTCGCTTCGAATATTCGGGATGAGCATCCCGGAAATGTGCACATGTTTCCCGACATTGCGAACAGTCGTCGGATCGTCTTCTCTGATGGTCCCGGCAATATGCTCTCCCATTCATGCTGTGTTCAAGACGCCGACGCGTTGTCCGCGTCGATGGCGCGTCGCGCAAAATGTCGGGAACAGCCTCAGCACGATACGGCCGGTGAGACTTGCCGGATCGTCCTGAGGGGCTGCCAACGCCGTTCTAAGTTTGGTCTGGACACTCCTAGTGCTGAGTGCCTCTTGTCGTCCGCAAAGCTCGGCGAACCGCCGGACAACGCGGGCGAAACGATACCGGGGCTCGACACCGAGGAACGTGTTCAGCAACTCGACGATGTTCTTCTGCTGAGATCCCACTGGCCGGCCGTCCAGCAACGAAAGAAGGCAGTTGATCAGATCGTCAGTGTCCTTAAGCTCACGGCTATCTATATCCGGGGACGTCAGTTGGGCGGCGAGTTCGGCAAGAAGCACCCCGCGCTCGGGCCATTGGGTTCCATGCCCGCCGGTCGCCGCGCGCCATCTCACGAGAAAATCCTCGTTCCAGTGTGGCACTGGCGCGACCGCGAATGCCCGGCCGCTAGATAGCCAGTTTAGCTCCGACAGCTTGACGAGCCTGGAAAGCCATCCGTCGCCGCCTTTCCAAAACACTCGAAGGATTACCTCGCCTATCTGTCGCGACAAACTGACGGTCTCGTCATCCATCGAAAACAGAGTCTTATTGTGCGAGTAGAAAATATCCTCGAACGAACTTAGAAGGCGCCCCTCAGTCAACGGAGGCTGGAAATTCCACGTCAGCCACAATAGCCGATAGGCTAGTTCATCGTAGAAATCTTCGCGCTGAACGATGATTGGAATCTGGGTGGCCGCGAGTTGCACCTCCACGACAAGTGGTACACCGCCATAAATGGCTCGAATGTCGGGACGACGTTTCCCGTCCTTCATGATTAAATATTCATCGATGACCACGCTGTCGGGCGCGGTGCGGATATCCAGACGCAGCAGTTCTCCGACAACGGTTTTTATCGCGACGTGGAGCGGGCTCTCCTGCGCACCCTGAAACTGCCTGCGACTGACTTCGTCCACTCCCAATGGGGTGCCAGTCCACCACGGACAATCCTCAGGGGCGCCGGGATGATGCTTCCAGTATGGCTGGCCGGTACGCCCTTCCCTCGGCGCATAGACCGCATATCCGCATTGCCCGCACACATATCGGGACTTTCGATCCAAACGTGCCCGGGTCGCCGATCTCCGGATGACCTGATAGTCGTCCGGATGCA
The DNA here is from genome assembly GCF_057364445.1 of Xanthobacter sp. BG11Y11_SDJG. Classification (NCBI taxonomy): domain Bacteria; kingdom Pseudomonadati; phylum Pseudomonadota; class Alphaproteobacteria; order Hyphomicrobiales; family Xanthobacteraceae; genus Xanthobacter; species Xanthobacter sp. BG11Y11_SDJG. Next base: position 6,488 of record NZ_JBNFNU010000074.1, on the reverse strand, counting down.
GGCTCAAGAGCTGATCACTCGAGATCGTTTGCATCGAGTCCAGATCGACGACATTTCTAAGCGTTCTCTTCGGTTCGATCTTCCCCATCGCACGGGACCATCTCATTCAAGTTCATGATTTATAAGTGCAATAATCATACGTTAGATGCCAGCCAACCTTCACGTCCACGCCTCGCCCAGGCGAATTGGTTGCTATAAACTTGGAGAATGCGCGAGCCAGGCTCCCTGCAATGTTACGCGAAGCGTTCCGGCTATTGGAGACAATGGGCAGCATTTAGCAACCCGGATGACTTACCAGAATCCCTGCGAGCGGACATGTGCGACAGGTCAATTCCGACCCCCGGCTAGAAACTGGCGGGGGGCATTTTGAACCGCTCCACGTGAATGCCGATTAGGCTCCAACAGCAGCATGCTGCGCTCTCGTCGTCTGCGATGTCCTCTGCTCCGAGTCTTCGGTCCTCAGGTACAATAGCAGCATCCCGCCGTTCTTAAGTATCTGCACGCCAGACCGCGACGGCCGCATTGGCTTGTTGAAACCTCCCAATTTCCGGCTCTTTTAATCATCCCCGGCATGGGCGGGGATGAGATGGCGACTTCACCTCACAGTTCGGAAGGCCTGACACGCGGCGAACGCATGTTGCGCACCGCGCTTGGCCCGATGATCACCCGCCTTCTTGAAGACCCGGCCGTCGTCGAGGTCATGCTCAATCCGGACGGGCGCCTGTGGGTCGACCGGCTGTCCGAGGGGCTTCGCGATACAGGCGAGCGATTAGCCGCCGCCGATGGCGAACGCATCGTCCGCCTCGTTGCGCACCATATCGGCGCCGAGGTCCATGCCGGCGCCCCGCGGGTGTCAGCCGAACTGCCGGGAACGGGAGAGCGGTTCGAAGGCCTGCTCCCGCCCGTCGTGGCCTCCCCGACCTTCGCCATCCGCAAACCGGCCGCCGCCGTCTTCACGCTCGACGACTATGTCGCCGCCGGCATCATGTCTGCGCCGCAGGCCGAAGCCCTGCGCCATGGCGTCGCCTCCCGCGCCAACATCCTGGTCGCCGGCGGCACCTCCACCGGCAAGACCACGCTCACCAACGCGCTGCTCGCCGAGGTGACCAAGACCTCCGAACGCGTCGTCCTCATCGAGGACACACGAGAACTCCAATGCGCAGCCCCCAACCTTGTAGCGATGCGCACCAAGGACGGCGTCGCCTCGCTCTCCGATCTCGTCCGCTCATCGCTGCGCCTGCGCCCCGACCGCATCCCCATCGGCGAGGTCGAGGTGCCGAAGCCCTTGACCTCCTGAAGGCCTGGGGCACAGGCCACCCTGGGGGCATCGGCACCATCCACGCCGGCAGCGCCATCGGGGCCTTGAGGCGTCTCGAGCAACTCATCCAGGAAGCCGTCGTCACCGTACCTCGGGCCCTGATCGCCGAGACCATCGACCTCATCGCCGTGCTGTCGGGCCGCGGCTCCGCGCCCCGCCTTTCCGAGCTCTCTCACGTCGAAGGTCTCGGGCCCGACGGCGACTACCGCGTCATCCCCATCACCGCTCCATCCGAAGAAGGAACCTCCCTGTGACTTTCACGCTCCCTCCATTCTACCGCCGATTGCTGCAGGCCGTGGCCGGTGCCACCGCCTGCGTGTGTGTTGTCTCCGCGGCCCACGCCTCCGGCTCCTCCATGCCGTGGGAAACGCCGCTGCAGTCGATCCTGGATTCGATCCAGGGGCCAGTCGCCAAGATCATCGCGGTGATCGTCATTATCTCCACCGGCCTCGCGCTCGCCTTCGGCGACACCTCTGGCGGATTCCGGCGGCTGATCCAGATCGTATTCGGCCTCTCCATCGCCTTCGCCGCTTCGAGCTTCTTCCTCTCCTTCTTCTCCTTCAGCGGCGGAGCGCTGGTCTGATGCCGGGCGATATTGGCGGGGTGCCGGGCTTCTCCGTCCCGGTCCATCGGGCCTTGAGCGAGCCGATCCTGCTCGGCGGCGCGCGCGGGCAATCGCCATCTTCAACGGTACCCTCGCCGGTGCTGTCGGGCTGGGGCTGAGGCTCTGGCTTGTGGGGCTCGCGGTCGGGGCCGTGGGCCATCTCGCCGCCGTCTGGGCCGCCAAGCGCGATCCGCTCTTCGTCGATGTGGTGCGCCGCCATCTGCGCATCCCCGGTCATCTGTCGGTCTGAGGGGCGCATCATGATGAACCTCGCGGAATACCGGCGTCACGCCAGCCGGCTCGCCGACTACCTGCCCTGGGCGGCACTGGTCGGCTCTGGCGTCGTCCTCAACAAGGATGGCAGCGTCCAGCGGACGGCACGCTTCCGTGGGCCGGACCTTGATTCCGCGGTGCCGGCCGAACTGGTGGCGGCGGCGGGTCGCCTCAACAGCGCCTTTCGCCGCCTCGGCTCCGGCTGGGCACTCTTTGTGGAGGCCCAGCGACACCCGGCGGGTGCCTATCCGGCGAGTGTCTTTCCCGATCCCGCCTCCGCGCTGGTCGAAGCCGAGCGCAAGGCCGACTTCGCGGAAGCCGGCAGCCATTTCGAATCCAGCTATTTCCTCACCTTCACCTGGCTGCCGCCGGCGGAGGACGCTGCACGGGCGGAGAGCTGGCTCTATGAAGGCCGCGCGCGTGGTGGCGTCGATCCCTATGAGGCGCTCGGCGCCTTCGTCGACCGCACGGACCGAGTCCTGCGGCTCGTCGAGGCCTTCATGCCCGAGTGCCGCTGGCTCGACGATGCCGAGACCCTCACATATCTGCACGGTTGCGTCTCGACCAAGCGCCAGCGGGTCCGCGTTCCCGAGACGCCCATGTATCTCGACGCCCTGCTGGCAGACCAGCCGCTCACCGGCGGGCTCGAGCCGATGCTGGGGTCCGAGCATCTACGCGTCCTCACCATCGTCGGCTTCCCGACGGCGACGACGCCGGGGATCCTCGACGACCTCAACCGGCTCGCCTTTCCCTATCGCTGGTCCACCCGCGCCATTCTCCTCGACAAAACCGACGCCACCCGGCTCCTCACCAGGATCCGCCGGCAGTGGTTCGCCAAGCGCAAGTCCATCGCCGCCATCCTGAAGGAGGTGATGACCAACGAGGCCTCGGTACTGGTGGATTCAGATGCCGCCAACAAGGCGGTGGATGCCGACCTCGCTTTGCAGGAGCTCGGCGCCGACCATGCCGGCATCGCCTATCTTACCGCGACGGTGACCGTCTGGGACGCCGATCCCCGCATCGCTGACGAGAAGCTCCGGCTGGTGGAGAAGGCAATCCAGGGCCGGGACTTCACGGCCATGGTCGAGACGATCAATGCCGTGGATGCCTGGCTCGGCAGCTTGCCGGGGCACGTCTACGCCAATGTCCGCCAACCGCCCATTTCCACCCTCAACCTCGCCCATATGATCCCGCTGTCGGCGGTGTGGGCGGGCGAGGCACAGGACGCGCATTTCGGCGGGCCGCCGTTGTTCTACGGCAAGACCGAGGGGGCGACCCCGTTCCGTTTTTCCCTCCACGTTGGCGATGTGGGCCACACCCTCGTGATCGGGCCGACGGGCGCCGGCAAGTCGGTGCTGCTGGCGCTGATGGCATTGCAGTTCCGGCGCTACGCTGGATCCCAGGTGTTCGCTTTCGACTTCGGCGGCAGCATCCGGGCGGCCGCCCTCGCCATGGGCGGCGACTGGCACGACCTCGGCGGGAGCCTGTCCGATGGGAGCGAGGACAGCGTCGCGCTCCAGCCTCTTTCCCGTGTGGATGATCTCGCCGAACGCTCATGGGCCGCCGACTGGATCACGGCGATCCTCTCCCGCGAGGGCGTTTCCATCGCCCCGGAGGTGAAGGAGCACATCTGGTCGACCCTCACCTCCCTTGCCTCCGCTCCCGTCGAGGAACGGACCCTCACCGGCCTCGCCGTCCTGCTCCAGTCCAACGATCTCAAACAGGCGCTACGCCCCTATTGTATCGGTGGCGCCCATGGCCGGCTGCTCGATGCCGAGGCGGAGCACCTGGGGCAGGCCTTCGTCCAGGCCTTCGAGACCGAAGGGCTGATCGGCACCACCGCGGCACCGGCCGTGCTGTCCTATCTGTTCCACCGCATCGAGGACCGGCTCAACGGGTCTCCGACCCTCATCATCATCGATGAGGGATGGCTCGCCCTTGATGACCAGGGCTTTGCCGGCCAGCTCCGCGAGTGGCTTAAGACGCTGCGGAAGAAGAACGCCAGCGTCGTCTTCGCCACGCAGTCCCTCTCCGACATCGACGGCTCGGCCATCGCCCCGGCCATCATCGAGAGCTGCCAGACGCGGCTGCTGCTCCCCAACGAGCGGGCCGTCGAGCCCCAGATCACCGCCATCTACCGGCGCTTCGGCCTCAACGACCGGCAGATCGAGATCCTCGCACGGGCCACCCCGAAGCGGGACTATTACTGCCAGTCCCGACGCGGCAGCCGCCTGTTCGAGCTCGGCCTGTCGCAGGTGGCGCTCGCCTTGTGCGCCGCCGGGTCCAAGACCGATCAGGCTGCGCTCTCGCTGATCCTCGCCGAGCATGGGCGCGATGGTTTCCTCGCCGCCTGGCTACGGCATCGGGGCCTCGGCTGGGCCGCCGACCTCATCCCCACCCTCGACCTTCTGGAGACACGCTCATGATCCGCCTGATGCTGCGGGCGGCGCTCGTCGCTGCGCCGCTCCTCATGTGCCCTCTCGCGCCGGCCGCGGCACAGGCCGTGGTCTTTGACCCCTCCAACTATGCCCAGAACGTCCTCCAGGCGGCGCGGGCCTTGCAGCAGGTCACCAACCAGATCACCTCGCTTCAGAATGAAGCACAGATGCTGATCAACCAGGCCCGCAACCTCGCAAGCCTGCCGTATTCCTCCCTCAGCGCGCTCCAGCAATCCGCCCAGCAGACCCAGCAGTTGCTCGGGCAGGCGCAGAAGATCGCTTATGACGTCGGCGCCATCGACCGGGCGTTCCAAGGTCAGTACGGCTCGGTTTCCCTGAGCACCTCGGACGCTGCTCTTGTCACCCAGGCTAAGACCCGCTGGGAGACCACGGTCGCCGGTCTTCAGGATGCGCTGCGGGTGCAGGCGGGCGTCGTCGGCAATCTCGACATTGGCCGGACCCAGGCCTCAACACTGGTCGGCCAGAGCCAGGCGGCGACCGGCGCGTTGCAGGCCATGCAGGCAGGGAACCAGCTCCAGGCGCTCCAGGCGCAGCAGCTCTCCGATCTCACCGCGGTGGTGGTCGCCAATGGCCGGGCGCAGGCGCTGTCCGAAGCTGAGCGTGCCACGGCGGTGTCTGAGGGGCAGGAGCACTACCGGCGCTTCTCCACCCGGTCGAGCTACCAGTCCTCCGCCGTCACCATGTTCCGCGGCAATTGAGGGGCGGCCATGGATCAGGGCACTGCACTCAGGACCCTCGTCGTCGCCGGCCTTGTGGGCGCGGTGATCGCAGCCCTCGCCATCGCCTCAGGCAGGCCTCACGAGCCGACTGTCACTATCAGCAGCGTGAAGGCAGGGAACGTCTCCTCGGCCGACCTCAAGAGCTGCGCCACGCTGGAGATGGCCAATCCCATCGATCCGCGCTGCGCCGCGCTCTGGGAGGCGAACCGCCGCCGCTTCTTCGGCAAGCCCGTGGAAGGAGCAACGCCATGAACGACGTGGGCGTCATCGACACCTTCCTCAACACCTTCACCAGCTACATCGATTCCGGCTTCGGCCTGATCAAGGGCGAGGTGACGGGCCTCTCCTCCATCCTGATCGCACTCGACATCACGCTCGCCGGCCTGTTCTGGGCCTGGGGCGCCGACGAGGACGTGATGCGCCGGCTGGTGCGCAAAACCCTCGCCATCGGCTTCTTCGCCTGGATCATCGGCAACTTCAACTCGCTCTCGAAGATCGTGTTCGAGAGCTTCGCCGGGCTCGGCCTCAAGGCCGGCGGCTCCGCCATCAGCACGGCGGAATTCCTGCGGCCGGGGCGACTTGCGGAAGTGGGGCTCACCGCCGCCCAGCCGCTGCTCGACGCCGCAAGCCAGCTCGCCGGGCCGGTGGCGATCTTCGTCAATGCCGTGCAGATCGCCGTGCTGCTGGTCTCCTGGCTGCTGATCCTGATCGCCTTCTTCATCCTGGCGGTGCAGCTCTTCGTCACCCTCATCGAGTTCAAGCTGACGACGCTCGCCGGCTTTGTGCTCATCCCCTTCGCTTTCTTCGGCAAGACCGCGTTCCTCGCCGAGAAGGTGCTCGGCAACATCGTGGCGTCGGGCGTGAAGGTGATGGTGCTCGCTGTCATCATCGGCATCGGCTCGGGGCTCTTCTCCCAGTTCACCACCTCCTACGGCGATGCCCAGCCCACCATCAGCCAGGCGCTAGCCGCGGTGCTGGCCGCGCTCGCGCTCCTCGGGCTCGGCATCTTCGGGCCGGGAATCGCCACGGGACTGATCACGGGCGCGCCGCAGCTCCGGCGCCCGGAGCCGCCCGCGGGTACGGGCCTTGCCGCCGGCGGATGGCACTCGCCGGAG
>NZ_JBNFNU010000073.1:0-14327 GCF_057364445.1 Xanthobacter sp. BG11Y11_SDJG | reverse complement strand
AATCGTACGGATCAATCATCGATCCATCAGGATGATCAGCCGCCGCCGGCGCGCGCCGGCCTCCGCACCGCGGGGCGCTTTGCCGGCGCCTATGACTTCTCGGCCGGCGCCGATTTCGCCGCGCTCCTGGCCCGCTTCCTTGCGGGCCTGCCCGAGGGCGGGCTGGCGATGGTTCATCCCGGGCATGTGGACGCGACACTCGCGGCCCGCGATCCGGTCACCGACCAGCGCGCGCGCGAATACGATCTCATCGCCTCGGAGGCGTTTCCGGCCCTGCTGGCGTCCGCCGGCGTGCGCCTTTTTTGACCTCAATCGCCGGCTGACCTATCGGCAGCCGCGACTTCACCATTGCATACGGCCGTCAGTCGGCTCCAAAATAGGGAATGCAGCCTGACCTGATACGCCGCTTCCGGCATTCGGCCGATCCTTGTCTGCGTCGGACCCCTCGCTTGCGGGAGACGCGGGGGTGAGACTCGACTGGGGGGAGATCGGCACCTGGGTCTGGCGCGGCATCGGCGGGTCGCTCGCCGTGGGCGCCATGGAGATCGCCGCCGATCTCGGCGAAACGCCGCTGGCGCTGGTGCCGTTCGCCACCTCGATCGTCGTCGTCATGGGAATGCCCGAGGCAAGTCCGGCGCAGCCGCGGGCCCTGGTCGGAGGTCACCTGGTATCTGCCGCCTGCGGGCTCGCGATGCTGTGGCTGTTCGGCCCCTCGCAGGTGGCCGCGGCCGCGGCGGTCGGGGTCGCCATGGTCGCCATGCGCGTCACCGGCACCATGCACCCGCCGGCGGCCATCAACCCCATCATCATCGTCATCGAGCAATTGCCGGCGACGTTCCTGCTGGCGCCGGTGGGGTGCGGCGCGGCGCTGCTGGCGCTGTTCGCCTTCGTCTGGCACAACGCGCTGCAGCGGGGCGCCTGGCCGCGCCGCTGGACCTGACGGCCGTCACTCGCGCCGGACGCGCTGGTCCCAGCCGCCGATGTCCTCCGGCGCATCGGCCGGCGGCGGCAACTGGCCGGCGAGGCGCAAGGTCCGCTCCAGCAACTGCTCGTAGATCGGCTTGCCGCCCAGCGCTTCGGCCACGAGGTTCGCGCTGAGACAGGTGAAGATCACCGGCAGCAGCAGGGCATAGGCGCCGGTCAGTTCGGCCACCAGAACCATGCCCACCAGAGGCGCGCGCACGGTGGCGGAGAACAGGCCGCCCATGGCGGCGACGGCGAAGGCCGCGCTCGCCAGCGGCGGCAGCGCGAAGACCATGCCGAGCAGCGTTCCGAACAGCACCCCCACCGCGGTCGCGAGCGCCAGGATCGGCGCGAAGATGCCGCCCGGCACGCCGGTGGAATAGCTCGCCATGGTCATGACGAACCGGATGATGACGATGCCGGCCAGGGTCAGCGCCGGCAGGTTCTGCGCCGCGAGCGCCAGCACCAGCTGCTCGCCGCCGCCGGTCGCTTCCGGGCGAAGAACGAGGAGCGGGCCGACCGCCGCCCCCACCAGCAGCGGCACCAGATAGGGCGAGACCTTGAGCCCCACCGCCCGGGCGCCGTCGAGGGCGAGGATCAGGCCGCGGTTGAAGGCGACGCCCACCAGGCCCAGCACCGCGCCGAGGCCGATGAAGGCGGGCAGCAGGGCCAGCGGCATTTCCGGCACGTCGAGCCGCAGGTCCGGGCCGGTGCCGCCGATCAGCTCGGTCGCCACCGCGCTCGCGGCCGCGCACAGGATCACGGCGCTGTAGGTGCGGAAGCCGTAGGGGAATTGCCGGCGCGTCTCCTCGATCACGAACAGGATGGCGGCGAGCGGCGCGTTGAAGGCGGCGGCGAGCCCGGCCGCGCCGCCGGCGGCAAGCAGGCCGCGCATGTCGCGCGTGCCGAGGCGGGAGGCATCCGCTACAGCCTTGGCGATGGCGGCGCCCATGTGGATGGTGGGCCCCTCGCGCCGGCCACGAGGCCCGATCCCAGCGCCAGGATGCCGCCGAAGAACTTGACCGGCAGGATGCGCTTCCAGCGCACCGGCCGCAGGCCTTCGAGCGCGCCCTCGATCTCCTGCACCCCAGACCCGGCGGCCTCGGGCGCGATCCAGCGCACCAGCGCCACCGCGAGCACCACCATGGCGGCCGAGCCGGCGGAGAGGGCTGCGAGCCGCGCCGGACCCTCCAGCACGCCATCAAGCAGGGTGGGCCAGCGCGCGGCTTCCTCGACGGCGATGTGGAACAGCGCGCCCACCGTGCCGGCGATCACGCCCACGAGCGCGGCAAGCCCATAATACACCAGATCGCGCGGCGCTCGGGGGGCGCCAGTCGTCGCCTCGGTCAATGATCCGTCGCTCCGGGCAGGTGACGCCGGCCGGGTGGCGACGTCCTGACCGTGCTTAGCGGAGGACCGCGCGCGCCGGCAAGCGCAGCGGGCTCCTCAGGCCGATTGGAGCATCGGCGGGCCCGCAGGCCGCAGCGCGCGGGGCGCTTCCAGGCCGTGCAGATGGAGCACCCGATCGTGCAGTGGCACCAGGGTCGAGCGGTGGCCGATGGAGATCACCGTGGCCTCGGGCAGGCGGACCTTGAGGAGGGCATAAATGTCCTCTTCGGCCATCTCGTCGAGGGCTGAGGTGGCTTCGTCCAGCAGCAGCACGTCCGGCGTCTGGAGCAGCGCCCGGGCGATCGCGAGGCGCTGCTGCTCGCCGAGCGACAGCTCGTGCGGCCACTGCGCTTCCTCATCGAGGCGGAGAGCGAGGTCCGGCAGGCCCACCGCGCCCAGCGCGGCCTCCTGCTCGCCGCGGGGGAAGGTCCGCGCAGGCTCGGGATAGGTCAGAGCGGCGTCGAGCCGGCCCACCGGCACGTAGGGCTTCTGGGGTAGCACCAGCAGGCGGTGGTGCGCATGGCGCGCGATCTCACCGCTGCCGTGGGGCCAGATGCCGGCGATGGCGCGCAGCAAAGTGGATTTGCCGGCGCCCGAGGGGCCGGTGATGAGCACCCGCTCGCCGGCTGCGATGCTCACGCCGTCCACCTCCATGAGCGGAGCGCCGGAGGGCAGGCGCACGTCGAGGCCGGACAGGGCGAGCGCGCCGCCGGCACCTGCCGCCGCGGCAAAGGCCGGCTCACTGGCGCGCGTCGCCGCCATGGCGCGCTCGAACCCGGTGAGGCGCTGCACCACCGCGGCCCATTCGGCGAGTTCCACATAGCTCGACACGAAGAAGGAGAAGGCGCCCTGAACCGAGCCGAAGGCGGAGCCGGTCTGCATCAGCTGGCCGAGCTGGATGCCGCCGGAGAAATAGCGCGGCGCCACAACCACGTAGGGGAAGATGTTGGAGATCTGGTTGTAGCCGGCGGTGAACCAGGTGAGGCGCTTCTGCGCCCGCATGATCTGGAAGAAGTTGCCCCAGACGCGGGCGAACCGGTCCGACAGGCGCCGCTCCTCCGCCGGGCCGCCGGCGAGCAGGGCGATCTGCTCGCCGTGCTCGCGCACCCGCACGAGATCGACGCGGAAGTCCGCCTCGTAGCGCTGCTGCTCGAAGTTCAGGCGCACCAGCGGGCGGCCGATCACATGGGCGAGTAGGGTTCCGGCGGCGGAATAGAGGAGCGCGGCAAAGAACAGATAGCCGGGGATGCTTAACTCGTGCCCGAACAGGCTGACCGCCAGCGGGCCGGACAGACCCCACAGGATGACCGAGAAGGAGACCAGCGAGACGGTGGCGCCCAATAGGCCGATGCCCACGGAGATCGTGCGGCTGACGAACAGTTCCACGTCCTCGGCGATGCGCTGGTCGGGATTGTCGGCGACGTCGCCCTGAAGGCGCAGGCGGTAGTGGACGTCGTCGGCCAGCCAGGCGCCGAGATAGCGCTGCGTCAGCCAGCGCCGCCAGCGGATCACCAGCCACTGCTTCAGGTAGATCTGGTAGACCGCGACGACGATGGCGCCCGCGGCGATGGCGCAGAACACGAGAAGCTGGGTGCGGAAGGCGGCGAGGTCTTTCTCCTGGATCGCATTGTAGAAGGCGACGTTCCACTCGTTGAGCAGAACGGTGGCGTAGACCCAGGCAAGTTCCAGAGCCACCACCGCGCCGAGCAGGCCGAGCGCAACGGCGCGCTCTTCGCTGCGGAAATAGGGAATGGCGAGGCGGCGTACGTCGCCGAGCAAATGCAGGAGCTTGCGCACGGGCGGTACTCCGGTGGACGGGATCGAAGCTTAACGGCTCCGTCGCCCGAAGCTTTGCCGGCACGAGGGTGTCGGGATGATGGCGGCCAGATGAAATATTGGAAAGGTTTCGCCACGCTGACCCAAGGTTAGGGCGAGACGGAGTGCCTTAATTCTTGGCGCGCGGCGGTATTTCTGCGCCCGGTTTTGCTTCCGCGGGTTCGACCGCCTGGTGCGCCATGGCGTCCGCAGGGTAGGGGGCAAGGAGGTCGCGCGGGTCGGGATCATCGAGAAAGCGGGCGATATCGGCAGGGTCGAGAATCACCGGCATGCGCTCGTGCAGCTCCGCCATCATGGGATTGGCGGCGCAGGTCAGCAGGGTGAAGGTGCGCAGCCATTCGCCGCTCGCCGGATCCTTCCAGCCTTCCCACAGGCCCGCCAGCGCCATGCCGGTGCCGTCCGCAAGGGTGATGAAGTGGGGCACCTTGCCGGTCGGGCCGGGAGTCCATTCATAGAAGCCGTCGGCCGGCACCACGCAGCGCCGCCGCTTTCTCCAGGCGTCGCGGAAGGAGGGCTTTTCGGCGATGGTCTCGGCGCGGGCATTGATGAGCCGCGCCGCGCCGCGCGCGTCCTTGGACCACACCGGCACCAGGCCCCAGCGCAGCACGGACAGGCGCAGGTCCCCATCATCCGGGTGGCGCCGCACCACCAGCGCGTCGTCCGTGGGCGCGACATTCCAGCGCGCGGGCGCGTTGGGCAGCGGCGCATCGAGGCTCACGCCATAGACCTGCGCATAGGCGCGCGGCGACAGGTGCTGGACGAAGCGCGAGCACATGGCCGGGGCGCTCAGGCCGGCGGGCGGGGCGGCCGGCGGGCGCTCATGCCGCGATCCGGAACCGGCCGGTGATGGAGGCCGGTCCGTCGGTCGCCACGCGGCCGCCCGCCACCAGATGTTCCAGGTGGGCGAGAACCGTCAGCGAGGCCGCGCCCACCAGCCGCGGGTCGAGGCCGATATAGATGCCGCGCACCAGCTCCGGGATGGTCGTCGCATCGCGGTCGAGCGCGCGCAGGATGGCCGCCTCGCGGGCCCGCCGGTGCGCGAGGAAGTCGCGCACGTGTGCGGGCGCATCCCGCACCGGCCCGCCGTGACCCGGCAGGTAGACCGTCTCGGTCCGCGCCGCGAGCCGCTCCAGCGAGGCGATGTAATCGCCCATGGAACCATCCGGCGGGGCGACGATGGAGGTTGCCCAGGCCATCACGTGATCGCCGGAGAAGAGCAGGTCCTCCTCCTTCAGCGCGAAGGCGGTGTGGTTCGCGGTGTGGCCCGGCGTGGCGATCGCGGTGAGCGTCCAGCCCGGGCCGGAGAGGGTCTCGCCGTCGGCGATCGCGATGCCGGGACGGAAGTCCAGGTCGGCGCTGGCATCGAGCCGCGCGGCCTCGCCCACCTCGATGGGCCGCGAGGGCCGGTGTGGCCCCTCGGCCACGGTGACGGCGCCGGTGGCGGCAACGATCGCGGGGCAGGCGGGAGAATGGTCGCGGTGGGTATGGGTGACGACCACGTGGGAGACCTCTTCGCCGCGCACCGCCTCCAGCACCGCGGCGATGTGGGCCGGGTCGTCCGGGCCGGGATCGAGGATCGCCACGCGTCCGCGGCCGATGATGTAGGTGCAGGTGCCGGTGAAGGTGAACGGCGACGGGTTCGGCGCGACGATGCGGCGGACCAAGGGCGAGACCTGCACCATCTGGCCGGCCGGTGCGTCGAAGCTGCGGTCGAAGGTGATGTCGTCGCTCATGGGACCCCAGACAGAAAGAAGCTGCGCGGCACGGCCCCGGGACAGGGCGGCGGCGCGCGTCACGCCGGCCTGGGACTCCCTAAGGCTGGGCCAGACCGGGGCATAAGGAAAGGAGGAAGACGCAGGCGGCGGGACAAAGAAAAACCCGCTGCCTTGCGGCAGCGGGTCTCGAACGAAGCGAGGCTTCGATCAGAACTTGTAGTTCACACCGGCCTTGAAGGTGTGGAACTTGGAGTCGTTGCCGACCACCACGCCCGGGAAGATCACGGTCGCGTCGACGTCGCTGTTGCCCAGGTCGACGTAGAGGTACTCGGCCTTGAACGTCCAGTGGTTGGTGATGGCGAACTCGCCACCGGCGCCGAGCGTCCAGCCCCAGCTGGTGTTGCTCTCAGAGAACACCGGCGTGCCGAGGAAGCTCAGGTTGGTGCCGGTCTTGCCGTACGCCACACCACCGGTGATGTAGGGCAGGAACCGGTCGATCGCGTAGCCGAGGCGGGCGCGGATCGTGCCGAAGTAGTCCACCGACGAGCCGAAGTTGAGGACCGGCAGGCCGACGATGCTGGCGTTCACTTCGCCCGAGATGTCCGACCACTGCAGGTCGGTCTCGATGCCGAGCACCACGTTGTTGGCGAACTGGTAGTTGTAGCCGATCTGGCCGCCGACGAAGAAGCCGGAAGAGTTCAGGCCGAGGTTGGCCAGCTCGAGGCCCGGGATGCCCGACACGAAGCCGAGGCTGTCGTTCACGCTGTAGTTGAACGAGTCGCCGCCGTAGCCGACGTTGGCACCGATGTAGAAACCGGTCCAGGAGAAGACCGGCACGGCCACCGCCTTGACGGGATACTTCGTCGCCAGGTCAGCAGCCGCGGCCGGAGCCGAGAGCGCCGCCAGCGCGACAGTGGCGAGAAGGAACCGCTTCATGAGAAACCCCCTTAAGCTTGGGTAACCGCTTGTGCTTTGAACCCGCTCGGCCATGCACGCCAAACGAGTCGCTTCGTCCAGTGCCCTTTGTCTAGCAGGGGTCGAGGCAAAAAGCCGTATCATTCCTGCCACACTTGCAACCAAAACGCGGCGACCCTAGGCCTTGAAAACGCACTAAAATACCGCCGTTTCGGCCTGGTTTTGCAGGCGCATCCGCGGCTACCGCCCCGGCGGGTCGGGCGCCACCGGACCCGAGGGGTTTTGCCGTCGCCCGCCAGTGGGTTGTACGGGCGGGGGTGCAGGCTGCGGCAGGAGATTCGCTGGGTGCCGCCCGCCGCGTGAAGTGCGGCGGCCCGTCGGCGAGCGGCGTTGCCGCCGCGGCTGCCATTGGCGTTTTCACCGGCGGTTCATACGCTGTGGCCTAAAGCGAAGCACAGACCGGCCGTTCCGGCAGCGAGGAAGACATGCGACATCCGCCCTTGACGATCCGTCGCGCTGTGGCGTCTGCGGCGCTCGCCGCGGCGCTTTGCGCCGGGGGCTCGGCTTCGGCCGTGGCCCAATCGCGTCCCTACACGCCGTCCATGAGCTGCGCCGATGTGGCGGCGCTGGTCCGGGCGAAGGGCGCCGTGCTGCTGTCCACCAGCCCCACCACCTTCGACCGCTATGTGAGCGCGGCCAATTACTGCTCGGTCGGCGAGGTGCTGAAGAACCAGTGGGTGCCGACGCGCGACAACCCGCAATGCTTCATCGGCTACACCTGCTTCGTGCCGTCGCGCGACAATTGGGTGCCGTGAGGAGCGGAGAAACCGGGTGCAGCCGTCTTCGGGGCGGGAACCGGCCGGCGCAAGCTATAAGCCGCAAGCCGCATCGGCATGAGGGGGCCGTCGCTTCTGGTCGTGGCCGCCGCCACTGAGGCCGCGCGACCCGCATCGCCGATGCTCCGCCGCGATGGCGAGGAGCGCAATTGCGTCACATCTTTGCGAGGCCCGATTTTCTGCTGTGAATGCTTTGAATGCCTGGGTCGATGGTAGGGGAGTGGGTCGGTTTTACTTCGGCGCGCGCAGGGCTTGCGCCGCGCCACGACGGCGCTCATCTGATCCTCGCCGGCGCCCGTATGACGGGAACGCAGGTCGCAATGCGTGAGGCGGGGCGGCAGACAGCAGCGCCGGACAGGCGCGGGAAGGCAGTCATGGCACTCAGGATTTCGACGTTGGTCGCGGCGATGGCCATTGCCGGCTGCGGGGCAGCCCACGCTCAGGCCACGGTCCGCAGCACCGATCTCACCTGCGCCCAGGCGGCGCAGCTGGTGCAGAAGAAGGGCGCGGTGGTCATGGCGACCTCGCCCACCCTGTATGACCGCTATGTGCGCGACCAGAGCTTCTGCCTCTACGACCAGCAACTGCGGCCCGAATGGGTGCCGACCCGCGACGTGAAGCAGTGCTATGTAGGTTCGACCTGCTTCGACCCCTACCGGGGCGGGGGCAGAGGCAACTGAGCCGGCGGGCGGAAGCGCCCGCCGTTGAGCCACACGGGCGGAAGCGTCGGCCATTGATGCCAGCGGCCCGGAGCGCCGCTGGCTCTCTCTTCACGCCGGCCCGCCCTTCGCCGCGCCGCTCAGGCGATGCCGCGCGCCTTCAGAACGCCCTCGATCTCCTCCAGCACCGCCGGGTCGTCGATGGTGGCCGGCATGGACCAGGCATCGTGGTCGGCGATCTTCTTCATGGTGCCGCGCAGGATCTTGCCCGAGCGGGTCTTGGGCAGGCGGTTGACGGTGATGGCGAGCTTGAAGGCCGCCACCGGACCGATGCGGTCGCGCACCAGGCCGACCAGCTCCTTCTCGATCACGTCCGGTGCCCGGCGCTCGCCCGCCTTGAGCACAACGAAGCCGCACGGCACCTCGCCCTTGAGTTCGTCCTTGACGCCGATCACCGCGCATTCGGCGACGTCGGGGTGGGAGGCGATCACCTCCTCCATGCCGCCGGTGGAGAGGCGGTGGCCGGCGACATTGATGATGTCGTCGGTGCGGCCCATGACGAAGACGTAGCCGTCATCGTCCCGGAAGCCGGCATCCGCGGTCTTGTAGTAGCCCGGATAGTCGGCGAGGTAGCTTTCCCTGAAGCGCTCATCCTGCTGCCACAGGGTCGGCAGGCAGCCGGGCGGCAGAGGCAGCTTGACGACGATGGAGCCCATGGTGCCCGCCGGCACCGGCTTGGCCGCCTCGTCGACGATCTGAACGTCGTAGCCGGGCATGGGCACGGTCGGGGAGCCGAGCTTGACCGGCAGAAGCCCGAGGCCCACCGGATTGCCGGCGATGGCCCAGCCGGTCTCGGTCTGCCACCAATGGTCCACCACCGGCACGCCGAGCTTCTCCTCGGCCCACTTCACGGTGTCGGGATCGGCGCGCTCGCCGGCCAGGAACAGGGTGCGGAAACCGCTCATGTCCCGGCCCCGCATGAAGGTGCAGTCCGGGTCCTCCTTCTTGATGGCGCGCAGCGCGGTGGGAGCGGTGAACAGCGCCACCACCTTGTGCTCCTCGATCACGCGCCAGAAGGCGCCGGGATCGGGGGTGCCGACCGGCTTGCCTTCGTAGACGATGGAGGTGCAGCCCATGAGCAGCGGCGCGTAGACGATGTAGGAGTGCCCCACCACCCAGCCGATGTCGGACGCGGCCCAGAACACCTCGCCGGGCGCGATGCCGTAGAGGTTCTCCATGCTCCAGCGCAGCGCCACCATATGGCCGCCGGTGTCGCGCACCACGCCCTTCGGCTTGCCCGTGGTGCCCGAGGTGTAAAGCACGTAGAGCGGATCGGTGGCGGCCACCTCCACGCAATCGGCGCCCTTGCCTGCGGCGCGGGCGGCAGCGCAGGCCTGCGCCCAGTCGATGTCGCGGCCCGCCACCAGGGTGCACAGCCCCTCGGGGCGCTGCAGCACCAGGCAGCCGTCCGGCTTGAACGCCGACATGGTGATGGCGAGGTCCAGCAGCGGCTTGTAGGCGACCACCCGCGAGGGTTCGATGCCGCAGGAGGCGGCAAGGATCACCTTCGGCTCGGCGTCCTCGATGCGGGTGGCGAGTTCCTTTGCCGCGAAGCCGCCGAACACCACCGAATGGATCGCGCCGATGCGCGCGCAGGCGAGCATGGCGATCACCGCCTCGCTCACCATGGGCATGTAGATGACCACGCGGTCACCCTTCTTCACCCCCATGTCGGCGAGGACCGCGCCGAGCACGCGCGTCTCGTCCTGCAGTTCGGCATAGGTGATGGTGCGCTTGGCGCCGGTGACGGGGCTGTCATAGATCAGCGCCGCCTGGGCGCCGCGGCCCGCGGCCACGTGGCGGTCCACCGCATTGTGGCAGGTGTTGGCGGTGGCGCCGGAAAACCAGCGGCCATAGATGCCGGCGTCGGGATCGAACACCTTGTCGGCGGGCTTGATCCAGTCGATGTCTCCGGCCGCCTCGCCCCAGAAGGCGGCAGGATCGGCCTGCCAGCGGGCATAGGTTTCCGCATAGCGGCTGGTGCCGGTTTGTTGCATGGGCGTTTCCCTCGTCGGCTTGATTTGAGCGGGTTAGAGCCGATCATCTTTTCACAGCGCAAGATCGAAGAAATGCGTACTACGATCGTAGGATACGTGCGAGACCTTCCAGCGTCTCGCGGCGATTGCCTCCGACATCGTGGCTCGGCTAGATTTTGCGCGCCATTGGAGCCCGCTTCATCGACGAGCGGCGGACGACCGCGAAAAGTAGACCGCGGCGGGCTCCCCAGTTCTTCAAGCGAGACGGCTTCGAGCGGGTCCTGAGGCCGCAATTGGGTCCCGGGCTGCAACGAGACCGCTCCGCCAGCGGCCAGGGGGGCCTCATGTCGGGCAGCATCTACGATTTCCATCTGGACCGGAACCCGGCCAACCACCAGCCGCTGACGCCGCTCGGCTTCCTCGAGCGCTCCGCACGCGTCTTCCCCGACCGCGTCGCCATCGTCCATGGCGGCCTGCGCCGGACCTATGCCGAGTTCTACGACCGCGCGCGGCGCCTCGCCTCGGCGCTCGACAAGCTCGGCATCGGCGTCGGCGATACGGTGGCGGTGATGCTGCCGAATGTTCCGGCCATGCTGGAGGCGCACTACGGCGTGCCCATGACCGGGGCGGTGCTGAACTCGCTCAACACCCGGCTCGATGCCGCCATCCTCGCCTTCACCATCGACCATGGCGAGGCCAAGGTGCTGATCACCGACCGCGAGTTCTCTCCCGTCATGAAGGCGGCGCTCGCCATGGCGGTGAGGAAGCCCATCGTCATCGACTATGACGACCCGGAATTCACCGGCGCGGGCGAGCGCATCGGCACCATGGAGTACGAGGAGTTCCTCGCCACCGGGGATGCCGGCTTCCCCTGGAAGCCGCCAGCCGACGAGTGGGACGCCATCGCCCTCAACTATACGTCCGGCACCACGGGCGACCCCAAGGGCGTCGTCTATCATCATCGCGGCGCGCATCTGCTGGCGGTGGGCAACGTGGTGACGTGCGCGCTCGGCAAGCATCCGGTCTATCTGTGGACGCTGCCCATGTTCCACTGCAACGGCTGGTGCTTCCCCTGGTCGATCACGCTGGTGGCCGGCACCCATGTGTGCCTGCGGCAGGTGCGCGCCAAGGCCATGTTCGACGCCATCGCCGACCACAACGTCACGCACATGTGCGGGGCGCCCATCGTCATGTCGACCCTGCTCAATGCGCCGGAGGCGGACAAGCGCGCGCTGCCGGGGCGGGTGGAGTTCATCACCGCCGCCGCCCCGCCGCCCGAGGCGGTGCTGGCGGCCATGCAGGATGCCGGCTTCAACGTGGTGCACGTCTACGGCCTCACCGAGGTCTACGGCCCGGCCGTGGTGAACGACTGGCACACCGAATGGGACGACCTGCCGGCCAAGGAGCGGGCGGTGAAGAAGGCCCGCCAGGGCGTGCGCTACGGCGCGCTGGAGGCGCTCGACGTGCTGGACCCGGAGACCATGGTGCCGGTGCCGGCCGACGGCGAAACCCTGGGCGAGGTGATGTTCCGCGGCAATGTGGTGATGAAGGGCTACCTTAAGAACCCCTCGGCCACGGACAAGGCGTTCGAGGGCGGCTGGTTCCATTCGGGCGACCTCGGCGTGAAGCATCCGGACGGCTACATCCAGCTCAAGGATCGCTCCAAGGACATCATCATCTCCGGCGGCGAGAACATCTCCTCCATCGAGGTGGAGGATGCGCTCTACAAGCACCCGGCGGTGGCCGCGGCAGCGGTGGTGGCGAAGCCCGACGAGAAGTGGGGCGAGACCCCGGTGGCCTTCGTGGAGCTGCGGGACGGCATGAGCGCCACCGCCGAGGAGCTGATGGCCCATTGCCGTCAGCACCTCGCCGGCTACAAATGCCCGCGCCACATCGTCTTCGCGGAGATCCCCAAGACCTCCACTGGCAAGATCCAGAAGTTCCGCCTGCGCGAGATGGCCAAGGAGGCCTGAGCGCGCGCCGGGGCGCGGCGGCCGGCTTCAGCGCAGCTTGCGACGCTCCAGGGAGAGGTCCGCGAGCAGGCTCTCGATGCGCTCCGCATTGCCGCCGAGGTCGTGCTCGCCGTAGCGCGAGGTGGAACGGGCATCCACCCGCGCGCCCTTCGGGGTGGAGCGGATGCGGATCACCACGTCGGAACGGAAGCCCATGATGGGCGAGGTGGCCACCGCCTCGATCCGCCCGTCGCGCCGGCGCCGCGCGGCGGCGTGGCGTCGATGATGCGCCAGCGCCGCTTCTGGATCAGGGCCAGCAGCGCGTTGAACGCCTCCTCCGGCGTCGCGTTGAGGTCC
Source organism: Xanthobacter sp. BG11Y11_SDJG (assembly GCF_057364445.1). Taxonomy (NCBI): domain Bacteria; kingdom Pseudomonadati; phylum Pseudomonadota; class Alphaproteobacteria; order Hyphomicrobiales; family Xanthobacteraceae; genus Xanthobacter; species Xanthobacter sp. BG11Y11_SDJG. Next base: position 1,669 of record NZ_JBNFNU010000073.1, on the reverse strand, counting down.
TGCGGCTTGATGCCGGGATAGGCGGCGCGCTGGGCGCCGGGCGGATCGGTGGGCTGGTAGGCGACCGGGTTCGCCTCGCGCGGGCGCGCCAGCGCCAGCGCATGGAAGCGCGGCGGATCCTCGAGATCGGTGGTGATGTCGGCGAGGCGCGGCAACATCAGGCCGCGGGCCAGCACGGCGGCCGGCCCCGCCACCAGAAGGAAGGCGATGGCGACGCTCGCCATGGCCTTGCCGATGCCGCGCCAGCCGCTTTCCCAGATGATGAAGAAGGCCACCGTGCCGAGGATGCCGCCGGCAAGCGCGAGGCCGAGGCCCACCAGCAGCGTCGTCACCGCCGGGCGGAATTCCAGCAGGCCGAAGCGGTAGAGCAGCGCGGCGAGGACGATCACCGGGACCGAGAACATGACGAGCCGGAAGCTCCACTGCGCGAGCGGAGACTGGCGCTCCTCCTGGTAGAGCCTGCGTTTGATCATCGCATCCCTGCATGCGTCGGCGTCCGCACGGCGCCGCCGTGCGGACGATCCCGCTTCCGAGCCAAGGTTTTGCGCGCCGGGGACGCCCTTTGGCAAGAGCTTCGGCAAGGGCGTTGGCAAGGGGGTCGCCAATGCCCGGTGCGCTGGGCCGAGATCACGGGGCAAGCAGCGCCGGCAGGTCGTCGATGCTCTCCACCACCGCGTCGGCATCCCGGTAGAGGTGCTCCACCGCTGCCGGGCCGGAGCGCACCAGGATGAAGCGGGCACCCGCCCCGCGCGCGGCGGCAAGGTCGTGGGCGCTGTCGCCCACCACGGCCACGGAAGCCGGCGCGTGGCCGAGCGCCGCGGCGGCCGCCAGCACCATGCCCGGCGCCGGCTTCGAGCCGAAGCCGGAATCATAGCCGTGGACCAAAGCGAGGAACGGCGCGAGCCCCAGCGCCGCCGCCTGCTGGCGCGCGTTCGCCTCGGCGTCGTTGGTGACGATCGCCAGGTCGATCCCGCGACCGTTGAGGTCTCGAGAACCGTCTGCGGCGGCCGATGGCCGTGAGGTGCCTGAGGCCCGCCTCCGCGAACAGCCGGTCCACCTCGCCGAGGAAGTCCGCGCTCGCCTCCCGTCCCAGGGTCTGCGCCCAGAGCGGCCCGTAATGGGCGGAGGAGCCCGCCACCAGCGGCGATGAGGGCAGGAAGCGCTGCTCGTTGCGCAGAAAGTGGCTCACCGCCTCCAGGCGCGCCATGGCGGCGGCATCGCCCTGCGCCAGGGTGCGGATGACGTATCCGGCGGCGGGACCCCAGGTGCGGTCGAAGTCCACCAGGGTGCCGTCCTTGTCCAGCAGCAGCGCCTTCAGGTCCCGCATCGCCAACGTCTCCGGAGCGCCGCACGGCGCGGCCTTGCCGGGACCGGATACCCCGCCTTCCCGCGTTCGGGTAGGGCGCGCGCCGCATTTGCGGTGGCCAATCGGCCGCATCCGTGTCAGTGACGCGCCCTCGCGCTGGCCGGCGCGCGCCGCAGGAAAGGCACCGGCGAACCCGCCGGTGTCCGCCACCGTTGTGATCTTTCATGAATCGGCTTTCAAGTTTTCCCGCATGGCGCCAGAGACATCGCGACGTCCCGCCCCTCGGCAACGCGCCGCCGTCCTGGCGGCGGTGCTGGCGCTTGCCTGCGCCGCGCCGGAGGCCGCGCTGGCCCAGGTGCCTCT
>NZ_JBNFNU010000072.1:0-5000 GCF_057364445.1 Xanthobacter sp. BG11Y11_SDJG | reverse complement strand
TCTCGGTTATTCCAAGCTGCACACCGGCGTCGACTGGGCGGACAGCGTCGGCACGCCCATCTATGCCGCCGGCAACGGCACCATCACCTATGCCAACTGGAAGTCGGGCTACGGCAAGCACACCGAGATCCAGCACGCCAACGGCTACGTCACCACCTATTCGCATCAGTCCGGCTTCGCCAAGGGCATCCGCCAGGGCGCGACGGTGCGCCAGGGCCAGCTGATCGGCTATATCGGTTCCACCGGCCTCTCCACCGGGCCGCACCTCCATTACGAGGTGAAGATCAACGGCAGCTTCGTCGATCCCATGCGCATCAAGCTGCCGCGCGGCCGGGCGCTGGAGGGCCGCTTCCTGGCCGAGTTCCGCAAGGAGCGCGAGCGCGTGGATGCGTTGCTGAACCATGCGCCGGTGCCGCCGAAGGTGGCGGGCATCGCCGCGAACACCCGCACCAAGGCCGCGAGCAACTGAGGCCGGCGGCTCTGGCCGCCGGATACCTCCGACCTCGCCTCGTCGCAGCGGACGCGAAAAATCCTTGGCCGCACGCGTTTGCGGCCGCCCGCCGGGCAGCAATCCGCCACAATTCAAGCTTGACCTTGGGGGCTGTTGCGCTACCGCTGCAACCGGGCGCCCCGCCCTGCAATCATGCCCACAGGACATCCCCCATGAGCGGCTCCATCACAGGCTCACGCACAGGTTTCGTACGCCCCCTCGCTTGCGCCCTGCTGCTGGCCGCGGGCCTGCCGGCCGCGGCATCGGCCGACGCGCTCAGTGACTATGTGGCGGCGCGCGACAAGGCCATGGCGCAGTCGATCGCCGCCGCCAAGGCCGGCAAGAGTGGCGACGAGGCGGTCATCAAGCGCGAGGAGGCCGCGCTCAAGGATCTCGGCAAGCGCATGACCGCCCTGCTGGGCCCGGTGAAGTTCAAGGGCCTCGGCTCGCCGCAATATACGCTGCGCCTGCTGAGCTACGACGAGAACACCCCGGCCCGCGATCTGGACGGCCTCTCTTTCTCCAACAAGGAGTTCGACACCCGCATCGTGGTGACCCCGGACGCCATCTTCACCTCCTGGCTCGCCGCCCGCGCCAAGGACGACGGCGCCCCGGCGGCCTTTGCCTCCGGCGCGAAGGCGGCGGCGGCAACGCCCGAATTCTACACCAGTGCGGTCGGCTTCGATGGCGGCTTCTACCAGCCCTATGTGGAGCTGCCGGTGGCGGCCCTGCCGGGCGAGACCGCCATCGCGTGGCTCGGGCTCCAGACCGAGGAGCCCTCCGGCAACACCGCGCCCAACGAGATCGCCATCGTGCGCATCGCGGACGGCAAGGCCATGGCCGGCATCACCATCGCGAAGCTTGGCGCCAAGCCCATCCCGGCCTGCGACGCGGTGTGGAAGCCCTTCAAGGCCAAGGCGGACGCCCTGCAGAAGCAGGTGGAGAAGGACAACAAGGACGAAGACCCGCGCTGGGAGGAGATCACCAGGATCCAGGACGAGGGGTCGGCCGCCTATCGGGCCTGCTTCGTGAAGGAAGCCCCGAGCCAGCCCTTCTTCGCCGCCGCTGTGAAGAAGGCGGACGCATTCCTCGGCACTGCGCGGGGGCAGTAAGCGCCCCCTTCCTTACCCAGACCGGAGACCTGACATGACCCGCCCCGCGCGCCGCTTGCTGAACGCAGCCGCCCTGACGCTTACCTTGGGCCTCGCAATTGCCCCGGCCGGCCGCGCCGGGGCGGGACGGCCGACGATTACATCGCCGCCCGGGACAAGGCCGTTTCCGCGCTGGCGGCGGCCGAGAAGGCCGGCGCCAGCCCCGAAACGCTGGAGAAGCGCGACGCCGCCGACCGCAAGGCGCTGGAGCAGAAGATGCGGGCGCTCCTCGGCCCGCTCCGCATCAAGGGGTTCACGGCCAGCTTCTCCCCCGCCACCCTGCTGGAGGGCAACATCGATTCCGGCGGGCCGGACGGCCTGCTGTTCACCGACAAGGATGCCACCACCTACCTGCTGGTGTCGCCCGAGCCGGTGTTTGCCGATTGGCTGGCGGCGCGCGCGAAGGCGGAGGGCGCCGCCCCGGCCCTCGGCCGGGGGGATCGCGGCGGCGACCGCGAACGATGAGTTCTACACCCTCGCCATCGGCAACGAGGCGGCCTTCTCCCGCTACATGGACCTGCCGGTGACGGCGGCGGAGGGCGAGACGGTGCGGGCGGCCATCGGCCTGTTCAGCCAGGACCTGCCCGCCAACACGCTGCCCGAAGCGGTGGTCATCACCCGCGTGGCGAACGGCCGGGTGACCGTTGGAAGCGGCAGCGTGGAGCTGGGCATCAAGGCTCTGCCGGTCTGCGACAAGGCCTGGAAGGCGGGAACCGCAAAGGCGGAAGCGCTGCGCAAGGCCGCGGAGAAGTCGAAGAACCAGGACGATCCGCGCTGGGAGCAGGCGAACGCCGCCGACGTGGACGCCTCGAACGCCTACCGCGCCTGCTTCGCGAAGGAAGCCCAAGGCCAGCCCTTCCTCGCCGCCGCCGTCAAGCGCGCCGAAGCCTTGCTCGCCACCGCCCGCAGCAACTGAGCGCCGCGGCGCCGTTCAGCCCGAGGCCGGGGGAGAGCCATGTGCTCTCCCCCATCCCCTTCATGCTCTGTTCACCGCCGCGCTGGAAAGATGCCGGCCCCGCAACCCGCCAAGAGCATCCCATGCACCGCACGGCTCCCGCGCTGCTCGCCTGCGCCCTCTTTCTCGCCGCCGGCGCCCCCGCTGAGGCGGGACCGGCCGAGGACTATATCGCCGCCCGCAACAAGGCCGTGGCGGCGGTGGACGCCGCCGTCGCGGGCGGCAAGAGCGATGCGCAGATCGCCAAGATCGAGGATACCGGCCGCAAGGACCTCCAGAAGCGCATGACGGCCATGCTGGGTCCGCTCAAGTTCAAGGGTCTCACCCAGAAGCCGGTCTTCTCGCCCGAGACCCTGGTGCGCGACGAGCTCGGCTCCGATTCCCCGGACGGCATGATCTTCATGGACGAGGACGGGGCGACCTACATCCTGGTCTCCCCCGAGCCGGTGTTCCTCGACTGGCTCCAGACCCGGGCGAAGGACGAGGGCGCCCCGGCCGCCTTCAAGGACGGCATCAAGGCCGCCACCGCCGACGAATTTTTCTACACCCTGACCGTGAGCCAGGACGCCGCCTTCTCGCGCTATGCCGATCTCACCCCGCCCGCCGCTCCGGGCGAGACCGTGCACGCCGCCCTCGGCCTGTTCTCGCAGGACATTCCCGGCAGCGCGCCGCCCGACACCATCGTTATCACCCGCATTGCCGACGGGCGGGTGAGCATCGCTTCGGCGGACGCGGCGGTGCAGGTGCCGGCGATGCCGGCCTGCGAGGAGGCCTGGAAGGCCGCCTCCGCCAAGGCCGACGCCGTGCTGGAGGCGGCGCAGAAGTCCGGCAAGGAGGACGATCCGCGCTGGGAGGAGGGCTTCCGCGCCCAGGACGACGCCGCCCATGCCTACCGGGTCTGCTTCGCGACGGAGGCGGCGGGCAAGCCGTTCCTCGCGGAGGCCGGCAAGCGGGCCGAGGCGGTGCTCGACCTGATGCGGGGCAAGTGAGGACGCCGGCCGGCCGCCTCCCGGACAGCCAAGCGAAATCCGCTTGAAATAGAGCAGGGGCACCGTCAGAGTCGCCGGACTCCGCTTTTCCGGAAGCCGGGTCGCCACGATGGATCGGCCGCAGGACCGCGAGGTCGCGTCGCCTGCCGGCCGGCAATCCGGGACGGGAGGCAGGGATGATGGGGCCAACGGCGCGCGTCACCGCGCGGCGGAGTGACCGCCGCCATGGTCTGGCGCTTGGCGCGATGCTCGCGCTGGGTTTTTTACCTTCGGTATCCTCGACGTCGGGGACGCGCGGGCCCAGATGACCCGGCCAGCGGCCGCGGACGGGTTCGACGCGAGCAAGCTGCCGCGCATTGCCGGCGCGCGCGAGATCTATTCCGGCCCCGCCACGGCGATCTTCGCCTCGCCCCAGGCGATCGGCCCCACCGCCGATGCGGTGGCGGCGGCGCTCGCCGCCCTCGGCTGGCAGAGGTTCGCGGCGCCCAACGCCGCATCCGCCGAGAACCCGGCCCAGCGCACGCTCACCTTCAAGAAGGACGGGCAGGCGCTCACCGCCTTTATCTCGGTCGCGCCGGCGCAGAACAACGCCGTCACCGTGCAGTATTCCGCCCTGCCGCTGCGGGTGGACCTGCCCTTTCCCGCCGACGCGGGCGACATCCGCTATTCCCCCGACAGGCCCTCGCTCAGCCTCGTGAGCACGCAGCCGGCGGACCGGCTGCTCGATCTCTACCTCCGGCAACTGGCCAAGAGCGGCTGGCGGCTCTGGTCGCCGGCCACCGGCGGCGCGCAGGCCGAGGGGGGACCATCCGGGACCCTCGACGACCGCGGCGGCGCCAGCGCCCATTACATCAGCGACCGCGAGCCGAAGGTGACGCTCGCGCTGTCGATCGAGAAGGCCGCCGACGGCAGAATGCGGGTCGAGATATCCCCGCAGCCCGTCGGGCTGCTCAAGACCATGCGGACGGCGGCCGCGGCGAACACGCCCGCCGCCGAGGCGCAGTCGGTGGAGCCGGCGGGGACGTGTTCGGCCTGCCGGTGCCGCGGCCGCGCAAGGGCGCGGGCGGGACCAATTACGCGGCCGGGCGGGACATCCATGCCGAGGTCCTCGCCAGCCTCGATGCGGTGCTCTCCTTCTATCGCGGCGCGCTGGCCGCCCTCGGCTGGACGGAGGACCCGCGCGGCACGGCCATCGGCCCGGACCAGGCGGTGGTGGCCTATATCCTCCCCGAGGGGACGGCGACGCTGAAGCTGGCGCGCCGCGACGGCCTCACCGCGGTGAGCCTGGTGGAGAACGCTCAACCGGCCGAAGCCGCAGACCCCGCCCGGCCTCGCGTTCCGGGCCGCAGGTATGCCCGGCCTCGGCGGGGCTGCGGACATGCTGAAGCAGGCGCAGCAGATGATGCGCGAGGCCG
>NZ_JBNFNU010000071.1:0-14596 GCF_057364445.1 Xanthobacter sp. BG11Y11_SDJG | reverse complement strand
GCGCAGCCGCGGGCCGCCGCCGATCCGAACCTGCCCGGCCGCAAGACGCGCGCCGGCCTATGATGTCGCGACCCCGCCTGCCGCCCGGCCGCCGGCCGGTCCTCGGGGGCCGCTGAGGAAGCCTCGATGCTCGCATTCACGCTTCGACGCCTCGTGGTGGCGCTTTCGGTGGCCTTCACCGTCTCGGTGATCGCCTTCGCGCTGCTCCATCTCTCGGGCGATCTCGCCATCACCATCGCCGGTCCCGAAGCCTCGCCCGCGCAGGTGGAGGAGGTGCGCCACCAGTACGGCCTCGACCGCCCGCTGCCGGTCCAGTATCTCGACTGGCTCTGGAGCGCCGCGCATCTGGACTTCGGCAATTCCTTCTTCTTCCGCGAGAGCGTCTCGGCGCTGATCTCCGAGCGCATGCCCGTGACCATGCGCCTCGGCGCCATCGCGCTGACGCTGTCGCTCGTCGTCGCCGTGCCGCTCGGCGTGCTGGCCGCGGTCTATCGCGGCACCGTCATCGACCGGCTGGCGCTCGGCTTCTGCGTGCTCGGCCAGGCGATCCCCACCTTCTGCCTCGGCCTCGGCCTCATCATCGTGTTTGCGGTCAACCTGCGCTGGCTTCCGGTGTCCGGCAATGCGACGTGGCAGAGCTACGTCCTGCCCTCGGTCGCGCTCGGCTGGTACGCCATCCCCGCGGTGATGCGCCTGTCGCGCAACGGCATGCTCGAAGTGCTCTCGCAGGACTATATCCGCACCGCCCGCGCCAAGGGCCTGTCGCCCGCCAAGGTGGTGCTGAAGCATGCGCTGCGCAACGCCATCATCCCGGTGGTGGCGCTGGCGGCGGTGCAGTTCGGCTTCATGCTGGGCGGGTCGATCGTCGTGGAGGCGGTGTTCTCCATGCACGGCATCGGCCACCTCGCCTGGGAGGCGATCTCCCGCAACGACTTCCCAGTGGTGCAAGCGGTGGTCCTGATCCTCGCCGGCATCTACATCACCCTCACCTTCCTGGCGGATGTGGTGAACGCCCTTCTCGATCCCCGGATGCGCGTGGCATGAGCGAGCCCCTCCCCTCCGCGCTCGACGCCGCGCGCCTCGACCCGGCCCCGCCGCGCCGCTCGGCGCTGACGAACTTCCTCGCCGGCAGCCTCGGCCATGGCGGGCTGATGGCCGGCGCCATCGTGCTCGCCGTCATCGTCCTCGTCGCGCTGGCCGCGCCGCTGGTGGCGCCGCACGACCCCTATGCCCAGAACCTCGCCCGGCGCCTGATCCCGCCGGTGTGGGATGCGCGCGGCACCTGGGACCATATCCTCGGCACCGACAAGCTCGGCCGCGACTATCTCAGCCGGCTGATCTACGGCGCCCGCATCTCGCTGCTGATCGGCTCGGTGACGGTGCTGATCTCCGGCACCATCGGCACGGTGATCGGGGTGTGCGCCGGCTATTTCGGCGGCCGGGTGGACGCGGCGCTGAGCTATCTCGTCACCACCCGCCTCGCTTTGCCGGTGGTGCTGGTGGCGCTCGCCTCGGCGGCCCTGGTGGGCTCCTCGCTGCACGGCGTCATCCTGGTGCTCGGCCTGCTGCTGTGGGACCGCTTCGCCGTGGTGACGCGCGCCGCGACCCAGCAGATCGCCGGCTCCGACTACATCGCCGCCGCCAAGGCCATCGGCTGCTCGACGCCGCGCATCGTGCTGAGCGAGATCCTGCCCAACATCCTCAACCCGCTCATCGTGGTGGCGACGCTGGAGATGGCCCACGCCATCCTGCTGGAGGCCGCCCTCTCCTTCCTCGGGCTCGGCGTGCAGCCGCCGCTGCCGTCCTGGGGGCTCATGATCTCGGAGGGCAAGCAATACATGTTCTTCAGCCCCTGGGTGATTGCCATTCCCGCGGTCGCTCTGGTGTTCCTGGTGCTGGCCATCAACCTCGTCGGCGACGGGCTGCGCGATGTCACCGCGCCCGAGAACAGGAACTGACGCCATGGCTCTGCTGGAGGTGGAAGACCTCGTCATCGACATTCCCACCGCCATGGGCACGCTCCATGCGGTGAGCGGCGTCTCCTTCGCGCTGGAGCGCGGCGAGACGCTGGCCATCGTCGGCGAGAGCGGGTCGGGCAAGTCGCTCACCTCGCTCGCGCTCATGAACCTCCTGCCCAAGCGCGTGCAGCGCCGGGCGGCGAAGATCGCCTTCGACGGCCAGGACCTGACCGCCATCTCCGCGGGCGGCATGCGCCGGCTGCGGGGCAACCGCATGGCCATGATCTTCCAGGAGCCCATGACCTCGCTGAACCCGGCCTTCACCATCGGCGACCAGCTGACGGAGGCGCTCACCTGCCATCGCCGGACGAGCATGCGGGAGGCGACGGAGCGCGCCGTGTACCTGCTGGAGAAGGTGGGCATCACCGCCGCCGGCCAGCGGCTGCGGCAGTATCCGCACCAGCTTTCCGGCGGCCTGAGGCAGCGGGTGATGATCGCCATGGCGCTCATGTGCGGCCCCGACCTCATCATCGCCGACGAGCCCACCACCGCGCTCGACGTGACCATCCAGGCGCAGATCCTCCACCTCATCGCCGACCTCAAGAAGGAGTTCGGCATGGCGGTGATCCTCATCACCCACGATCTCGGCGTGGTGGCCCGCGTCGCCGACAAGGTGGGGGTGATGTATGCCGGCCGGCTGGTGGAGACCGGCACCTCCCGCGCCGTGTTCAAGCAGCCGCGCCATCCCTATACGCGCGGACTACTGGACTGCATCCCGGTTCCCGGCCGCACCCAGCCCGGCATGCCCCTCGGCGCCATCCGCGGCCAGGTGCCGAACCTGATCGGCCGGCTCGACGGCTGCGCCTTCCGCAACCGCTGCGACTTCGCCGGGCCCGAATGCGCCGCCGACATCCCGCTCATGCGGACCCAGGCGGACCACGAGGTGCGCTGCGTGCGCCTCGACGCGACGGAGGTGGCGGCATGAGCGACATCGTGCTCGAACTGAAGAACGTCACCCGCACGTTCCAGGTCTCCCAGGGCCTGTTCCGCCCCAAGGCGACGCTCACGGCGGTCGCCGGCGTGTCGCTGCAGGTGCGGCGGGGCGAGGTCTATGCGCTGGTGGGCGAGAGCGGGTCGGGCAAGTCCACCCTCGCCAAGATGCTGCTCGGCCTCCTGCCGCCCTCCTCCGGCGAGATCCTGATCGACGGCGCCCCCATCGCGGCGAAGAACCGGGTGGCGGTGGCGCGGCGCATCCAGCCGATCTTCCAGGACCCCTATTCCTCGCTCAACCCGCGCAAGTCCATCGCCCAGCTCATCGCCTTGCCGCTGGTGGTGCACGGCATCGGCAGCGCCGCCGAGCGCCAGAGGAAGGTGGTGGAGATGCTCGACGTGGTCGGCCTGCCGCGCCGCCTGCTGAACGCTTCGCCGAGCCAGCTCTCCGGCGGCCAGCGCCAGCGCGTCGCCATCGCCCGCGCGCTCGTCATGCGCCCCGAGGTGGTGATCTGCGACGAGCCCACCTCGGCGCTCGACGTCTCGGTACAGGCGCAGATCCTCAATCTGCTGCTGGAGCTGAAGCGCGAACTCGGCCTCACCTACTTCTTCATCAGCCACAACCTCGCCGTGGTGGAGCACCTCGCCGACCGGGTGGCGGTGATGTATCTCGGCCGCTTCGTCGAGGAGCGCACCCGCGCCGGCCTGTTCGCGGGGCCGGAGCACCCTTATTCCCGCGCGCTGCTCGAGTCCGTGCTGACGCCGGACCCCGACCTCGGCGTCCCGGACACCCATCTCGGCGCGGTGTTCCCCAATCCGCTCACGCCGGTTCCCGGCTGCCCCTTCAACCCCGCGCTGTCCCGACGCCGTGGACCGCTGCCGCGCCGAGGCGCCGCCGCTGGTCCGCCTCGCCGACGGCTGGGCCACCTGCCACTTCGCCCCCCATGGCGCGGCGCACACCGTCGCCGCCTGACACCGTTCCCCGTTCACTGAAGGCCATCGTCGCACCATGAGTCGCCAAGACGCCCTCGCCCGCGCCGCGGACTATTTCGACCGCGGCGACTTCCGCCGGGACCTCGCCCGCCGCGTCGCCATGCCGACCGAGAGCCAGACCGGCGAGAGCCCCGCCGTTCTCGCCGCCTATTTGACCGAGGAGATGATCCCGACGCTGGAGAAGCTCGGCTTCGCCTGCCGGGTGGTGGAGAATTCCGCCGAGGGCTACGGCCCCTTCCTGATCGCCGAGCGGCATGAGGCGGAAGGCCTGCCCACCGTGCTCACTTACGGCCATGGCGACGTGGTGTTCGGCCAGGACGGCGGCTGGCGCGAGGGTCTCGCGCCCTGGACCCTGGTGCAGGATGGCGACCGCTGGTACGGCCGCGGCACCGCCGACAACAAGGGCCAGCATTCCATCAACATCACCGCCCTGGAGCAGGTGATGGCCGCGCGCGGCGGCCGGCTCGGCTTCAACTGCAAGATGCTGATCGAGATGGGCGAGGAGGCCGGCTCTCCCGGCCTGCGCGACCTGGCGCAGCGCGAGGGCGCGGCGCTCGCCGCCGACCTGCTGATCGGCTCCGACGGGCCGCGCCTCTCGGCCATTCGCCCCACCGTGTTCCTGGGCTCGCGCGGCGCCGTGAACTTCGAGCTGGACGTGAACCTGCGCGAGGGCGGGCATCATTCCGGCAATTGGGGCGGCGCGCTCGCCAATGCCGGCACCCTGCTCGCCAACGCCATCGCGTCCCTGGTGGACGCCAAGGGCCGCATCCTGGTGGACGGGCTGCGCCCGAGGGAGTTGCCTTCCGCCGTGCGCCAGGCGCTCTCCGGCATCTCGCTGGAGCAGGGCATGGGCGATCCCGAGGTCGATCCCGACTGGGGCGAGCCCGGCCTCACGCCCGCCGAACGGGTCTATGGCTGGAACGCGCTGGAGGTGCTGGCCTTCCAGACCGGCGCGCCGGACAAGCCCGCCAATGCGGTTCCGCCCAGCGCCAAGGCGACCCTGCAGCTGCGCTTCGTGGTGGGGACCGATCCGGCGCGCGTGATCCCGCTGGTGGAAGCCCATCTCGCCGCCCGCGGGCTGGGCGCGGTGAAGGTGCGCCCGGCCCGCTCGGCGGTGTTCCAGGCGACCCGTCTCGATCCCACCGACCCTTGGGTGAAGTGGGCGCTGGCCTCGATCCAGAAGACCACCGGCAAGGTGCCGGCGCTGCTGCCCAATCTCGGCGGCTCGCTGCCCAACGACGTGTTCGCGCTGATCCTGGGCATGCCCACCATCTGGGTGCCGCATTCCTACCCGGCCTGCTCGCAGCACGCCCCCAACGAGCATCTGCTCGGCTCGGTCGCGCGCGAGGCGCTCCAGCTCATGGCCGGCCTGTTCTACGATCTCGGCGAAGAGGGCATGGCGATCCTGAAGGCGCGAGCCGCATGAACACGCTGTCCGCCCCGGCGTCCGCCGAAGAGGTCGCCGCCCGCGTCTCGGCCTGGCTCGCGCCGCGCTTCGACGAAATGGAGGCGCTGCTGGCGCGCCTCGTGGACATCGAATCCAACAGCTACGACAAGGCCGGCGTCGACCGTGTGGGCGAGGCCATCGCCGCGGTGCTGGAGGCGGACGGCATCGCCGTCACCCGCATCCCCGACGCCACCTATGGCGACGTGTTCCGCGCCGAGGTGCCGGGCAGCTTCGGCAATGCCCATGCGCTGCTGCTGGGCCACCGCGACACCGTCTTTCCCACCGGGACCGTCCAGTCCCGGCCCTATGCCCGGCGCGGCGATCTCGCCTTCGGTCCGGGCGTGTGCGACATGAAAGCGGGGCTGGTGGCCAACATCTTCGTGCTCAGGGCCATCCAGGCGGCGGGCGGGCTCGCTTTCCCCGTGGTGGCGCTGTTCACCGGCGACGAGGAGATCGGCTCCCCCTCGGGCCGGCGGCAGATCGAGGTGGAGGCGAAGGGCGCCCGCGCGGTCTTCAACACCGAGCCGGGCCGGATCAGCGGCAACGTGGTGACCGGCCGCAAGGGCGGCTGCTCGTTCCACATCGCGGTGAGCGGCCGGGCCGCCCATTCCGGCGTCAACCACAAGGACGGCGCGAGCGCCATCGAGGCGCTGGCGCGCAAGATCGTGAAGCTCCACGCGCTGACCGACTACGACGCCGGCATCACCACCAATGTGGGCGTGGTGCGCGGCGGCATCACCTACAACACGGTGGCGGGGTCGGCGGAGGCGGAATGCGACATGCGTTTCGACACGCTGGCGCAGCGCAGCGCCCTCATCGCCGAGGTCGAGCGCATCGTCGCCCATGAGGAGATTCCCGGCACAGCGGCGACGCTGACGCTGCGCGCCGGCTTCCCGCCGCTGGAGGAAAAGCACGCGGCGGACCTCTTCGCGCTCTATCGCGAGGCCGCGCGCGATGTCGGCTTCGAGGTGGGGGGCGAGCGCACGGGCGGCTGCGCCGATTCCGGCTTCACCGCCTCCCTCGGCGTGCCGACCCTGTGCGGGCTGGGTCCGGTGGGCGGCAAGGCGCATACCGATGCGGAATTCTGCCGCCTCGACACCCTCGTGCCGCGCACCCAGGCGCTCGCCGCCACCCTCTGCCGCCTCGCTTAAATCGGTCTGCCGGCGCCAGCGCGCCGGTCAGATATCCAGCGGACGATTGTCCACCACCTCCTTCATCACGAAGAAGGTGCGGGTCTGGCGCACGCCCGGCAGCGCGATCAGCCGGCTGCCGTGCAGGCGGTTGAAATCGGCCATGTCGCCGACCCTGATCTTCAGGAAATAGTCGAAATCGCCCGCCACCAGGTGGCAGTCGAGGACGAAGCTCAGCTCCGCCACCGCTGCCTCGAAGGCGGCGAAGCTCTCCGGCGTCGAGCGGTCGAGCACCACCCCCACCATCACCAGCGCGCCGCGACCCACCTTCTGCGGCGCGACCATGCCGCGAAAGCCGGTGATGTATCCCGCCTTCACCAGCGCCTGGGTGCGGCGGTGGCATGTGGCCGGGCTGATCGCCACCTGTTCGGCCAGCTCGGCATTGGTCAGCCGGCCGTTCTGCTGCAAGAGGCGCACGATCTTGAGGTCGATCGGCGCGAGTGATTCAGGAATGAGAGATTCTTTCATTTTTTGATCATTTTGCGAACGATCCAACTATGATTGTCGCGTTTTATGTTTGATATGCAATTGATTTCAGGCTGTTATTAGAGAGCACCTTCACGCGTTTTCTGTCAAGCATTTCGGCATCCAACCCATGAGGCTGCCCATGCTCGACGCCTTTGAACGCTATCCGCTCACCTTCGGCCCGACCCCCATCGAGAAGCTCGACCGCCTCACCGCCCATCTCGGCGGCGAGGTGCAGATCTATGCCAAGCGCGAAGACTGCAATTCCGGCCTCGCCTTCGGCGGCAACAAGCTGCGCAAGCTCGAATACATCGTGCCTGACGCCATCAAGTCCGGCGCCGACACGCTGGTCTCCATCGGCGGCGTGCAGTCCAACCACACCCGCATGATCGCGGCGGTGGCGGCCAAGATCGGCTTCAAGTGCCGCCTGGTTCAGGAGGCCTGGGTGCCGCACGAGGACACGATCTATGACCGCGTCGGCAACATCATGCTATCGCGCATCCTCGGCGCCGACGTGCGCCTGGTGGAGGACGGCTTCGACATCGGCATCCGCAAGAGCTGGGAAGACGCCATCGCCGACGTGGAAGCCAGCGGCGGCAAGCCCTATCCGATCCCCGGCCGCGCCTCGGTGCATCCCTATGGCGGCCTCGGCTATGTGGGCTTCGCCGAGGAGGTGCGCGCGCAGGAGAAGGAGCTGGGCTTCGCCTTCGACTACATCATCGTCTGCACCGTCACCGGCTCGACCCATGCCGGCATGACGGTGGGCTTCGCCAAGGACGGCCGCGCCCAGAAGGTGATCGGCATCGACGCGTCCGGCACGCCGGCCCAGACCAAGGCCCAGGTGTTGGAGATCGCCCGGCGCACAGCCGAGCTCGTGAAGCTCTGCCGCGAGATCACGCCCGACGACGTGGTGCTGGTGGAGGACTACGCCTATCCTTATTACGGCGTGCCCTCCGACGAGACCAAGGACGCGATCCGCCTCGCCGCCCGCCTGGAAGGCATGATCACGGACCCGGTCTACGAGGGCAAGTCCATGCAGGGCATGATCGACCTCGTGAAGAAGGGCTTCTTCCCGGCCGGCGCGAAGGTGCTCTACGCCCATCTTGGCGGCGCGCCAGCGCTGAACGGCTACGGCTACGCCTTCCGGAACGGCTGAACCCGCTCCGGCGCTCCCGCTCCCGGCTGGCCGGGGGCGGGACGACGTCAGCCGTCGGTGCCGATCAGCGTACGGATGCGCGCGCCGACGGCTTCCAGGGAATTGTTGCGCTTCAGCAGCGCATAGCCGGCCTGCGCCTTGGGCCCCACGGAAGCCGGATCGTCGTAGATCGCCCTCAGGATCGCGGCCGCATGCTCGATGTCGGGCTCGGCCCAATGGCTGCTGCCGCCACCGGGATAGTCCTCCGCACGCACCGCAACGTCGCGATAGCGCACCGGATAGCCGGTCTGCGGCGTCACGAAATCCCGCGTTCCGCCGAAGTCGGTGGCGACCACCGCCTTGCCGAGCGCCAGCGCCTCCGCGCAGCCGAGGCTGAAGCCTTCGGACCGATGCAGCGACATGAAGACGTCGCAGCTCTCCGTCAGGGCATCCAGCTCGCCGCGGGAAATGGTCCGGTCGACGAGCCGGACCCGGCGATCCTGAGCGGCAAGCCGAGCGATGGCGTCGCGCCCATCGGACGGTCCCCTGCCCCGCGCTTTGACCACCAGTTCCACGTCCTCGGTCCCGGCGGGAAAGGCGGCGCAGAAGGCCGCGATGGCGGCATGCGGGTTCTTCCGGATCACATAGGAATCGTAGTCGAACATGGTGAGCACCCGCAGCGGGCCCCGCGATGGCGGCGGCGGCGGTGGCGGGGCGGGCGGCAGAAGGACCGGCTGGGGCACCAGATGCACCGGCCGGCTCTGCACCGACATCAGCATGTCCCGCACGAACGCGGTCGGCGACCAATAGGAATCGAAGCCGTCGAACATCCCCCGCCAGGCCTGCGGGACCGAGGGCAGCTCCCAATAGGTGTAGTGGACATTTTCCTGCCCCCGGCAGGCACGGGCGGCGAAGGCCGGGATCTCCATCGCGCTCGACACGGTGAGCGCAAGCGCGTGCCCGCCATGGTCGGCGATGCGCTCGGCGAGCACGCTCTCCGCCTGCCGACCGGCCAGCGGAAGGTTGACGAGATTGGTCGGGATGCCCGCCGCATCGAGTGCGCCGGCCAGCAGCCGGGCCGCCTCGCCGAGGCCGATCTCGGACAGCAGGTAGCCGAACAGATCCACCCCACGGGGGCGGTCCCTGCCTCCAGCGCGCAGCCAGCACGGCTTCGGAATGGCACTCGGACAATTGGCGCGGTTGCAGCGCAGCGCCCAGATTCCGCGATTGAGGCTTCGATTGGACGCTGCCGCACGCCGGACGACGGCAGCCTGCGGCTCACTTTCGTTCGAAAACACCGCCATGTTCCCCGCCGCACCCGCAGCCATCCCTACCGGACTATGCGGCCTTCGGCCAGATGTGCAACCGGTATCGGGCGCCTCCCTTGCCTCTCCTCGCCGCATGCGGAGCCTCATCGCGGCACGGCAAGACGCGAGCAGCAATGCACCATACTACCGAGCCGGCGCGACTGGACAGGCGGGCAGACTCCCTGTACCCGTCGCAACCAAAAGCTGAGCATTGAAAGGGGTTGTGGTGAGACGTGCGCTGATTACCGGTGTCAGCGGCCAGGACGGTTCTTATCTGGCCAAGTCGCTGCTCGAGAAGGGCTACCATGTGACCGGCGCCATGCGCCGGAGTTCCCATGCGGAGGCCCAGCGCCTTGAGAAACTGGGCATCGCCGGCCACATCGAGCATGTCTATTTCGACCTCGCAGAAGTCAACAATATCACCCGGCTCGTGCGCGACGGCGCATTCGACGAGATCTACAACCTGGCGGCTCAGAGCTTCGTCGGCTCCTCCTGGGACCAGCCGGTCTATGCAGCGGAGGTGAACGGCCTCGCCGTGGTGCGCCTGCTGGACGCGATCCGCACCTACGCGCCCGATGCCCGCTTCTACCAGGCGTCCACGTCGGAGATGTTCGGGCTGGTGCGGACCATCCCGCAGAACGAGGACACGCCCTTCCACCCGCGCTCCCCCTACGGCGTCGCCAAGACCTACGGCCACTACATCACGGTGAACTACCGGGAATCGTTCGGCACCCACGCCTCGTCGGGCATCCTGTTCAATCACGAGAGCCCGCTGCGCGGCACCGAGTTCGTCACCCGCAAGATCAGCCTGGGCCTTGCGCGGTTCGCCCGCGGCGTCGCCGAGCCGCTGGAGCTGGGCAATCTCGACGCCCAGCGCGACTGGGGCTTTGCCGGCGATTATGTGGAAGGCATGTGGCGCATGCTCCAGCAGGAAACGGGGGACGATTACGTGCTCGCCACCGGCGTGACGACCTCGATCCGCGATTTCGTGCGCTATGCCGCCGAGGCCCTGGCGCTCGACCTCGAATGGTCCGGCGAGGCGAAGTCGGAGCAGGCCGTCGACCGCAAGACGGGCAAGGTCGTCGTCCGGATCAATCCCAAGTTCTACCGCCCCGCGGAGGTGAGCCTGCTGCTCGGAGACGCCACCAAGGCGCGCACGACGCTCGGCTGGGCGCCCAAGGTGGATGTCCGCGAACTCGCCGCCATGATGGCCCAGGCCGACTACGACGACTGGCAGGGCTGAGGACGGCGGATTGCCGGTCCGCCTGCCCGCCCCGCACGGCGCAGGCGCCGGCGGGGCTCTGCGCACCGGCTCACGTTGAGACGGCCGTCCCGCCCTTCGGCGGCTGTCGCACCCGCTCGATCTTGCGCGCCTCGGCGCGCAGCAGGCGCGCAACCTGCTCCACACGCTCGGGGGGCAGGCGGCTCTCAATCGCCGCGACGCTCAGCGACCCGGCCAGTCCTCCGTCAAGATTGCGCACCGCGACGCCGATGGCGACCACGCCGGGCGCGCGATTTACGTTGACCGCATAGCCGCGGCCGCGCGCCTCCTCGACCAGGCGCCACAGGTCATCGGCCGGCACGCTGGCGAGGCCGGCGAGGCGCGGGGCGTTGTACGCCATGATGGAGCGCGCCTCCTCCTCCGGCAGCGCCGCGAGCATGGCAAGGCCGCCGGCCCCCACGCCCAGGGGCAAACGCACGCCCACATCGATGGTGAAGGCCTTGATGGGAAAGCTGCCGGCCTGACGCTTGATGCACAGCGCGTCGGAGCCGGCGCGCACGGCGGCGAACACGGTGTCGCCGGTACGCTCGGCGAGGAATTCCACCGCCGGCCCCGCCATCTCGCTCAGCGCCAGCCGCGGCTCGGCCAGCAGCCCCAGCTCATAGATATAGGCGCCGAGATGATAGCGCCGGGTCGCGGCGTCCTGGCCGGCGAGGCCTTCCAGGATCAGACCCTGCAGGATGCGATGGGCGGTCGCGTGGTTCAGGCCTGTCTCGCGCGTGATGTCCACCATGCGCGCGCCGGACTGCGTGCGCTGCGCCAGCGCGCGCAGCACAGCCGCCGCGCGGCGAATGCTCTGCACGCCGGAGGCGTCGCTCCCCTCTCCGCTCATTTCAGCTCCTGACATAAGTTCATATTATGGACTTTCTTACGACCTGAAATCGCCAAATAGTCTCGCAGTTGACACGCTATTCCGCACTTCATAGATTGCTGTCGCTTCAGAAACAATAATTTAGTCCAATATATGGACTATTGCAACAAGCCAGAGAGAAGGAGGATCGCCATGCACCGCCGAAACCTGCTGCTGACGTCGCTCGTCTGCGCCGCAGCCTTCGCCGCCACGCCCGCCGCCGTCCGTGCGGACGCCTATCCGACCAAGCCGATCCGTCTCGTGGTGGCTACGCCGCCGGCGGCTCCACGACGTGATCGCGCGCATCGTCGGCCAGCAGCTGGCGGAGGAACTGGGGCAGCCGGTGGTGGTCGAAAACAAGCCCGGTGCCGGCGCCTCCATCGCCTCCGACTTCGTCGCGAAGTCGGCGCCCGACGGCTACACGCTGTTCATGGGCACGATCGCCAACACCATCAACACGACGCTCTATCGCCGCCTGCCGTTCGATTTCGAGCGCGACTTCGCGCCGATCTCCCTGGTCGCCACCGTGCCGAACGTGCTCGTCGTGAACCCCGGCGTCCCGGCCAAGACGGTTCAGGAATTCATCGCGCTCGCCAAGGCCAAACCGGGCGAAATCTATTTCGCGTCATCGGGCAGCGGCTCGTCGATCCACCTGAGCGGCGAGCTGTTCAACATGGTGGCCGATGTGAAGATGGTTCATGTCCCCTATAAGGGCAGCGCGCCGGCGGTCGTCGACCTGATGGGCGGCCAGGTGCAGGCCATGTTCGACAATCTGTCGTCGTCCCTGCCCCACGTGAAGGCCGGCAAGCTGCGCGCCCTCGCCGTGACCAGCGCCACGCGCTCGCCGGCCGCGCCCGACATCCCCACCATGGCCGAGGCCGGGCTGCCGGACTGCGAGGTGCTGTCCTGGTTCGCGCTGATGGCACCGGCCAAGACGCCGCAGCCGATCATCGACCGCCTGAACGCGGCCACCGTCAAGCTGCTCGGCCAGGAGGACGTGAAGCAGAAGCTCGCCGTCCTCGGCGCCGATCCGGCGCCGAGCACGCCGCAGGCGCTCGGCGCCCTCATCCGTTCGGAGACCGCCAAGTGGGCGAAGGTGGTCGAGAATTCCGGCGCCAAGGTCGACTGACCGCGCGGCCGCCCCGTCTTTCCAAAGGAACTGTTACGATGAACCAGCACGTCGAGCCTCAGACCCGCCCCGGTCCGGAGGTCCTGTCGATCACCGGCGGCGAGGCCATGGCCCGCATGATCCTCGCCTTCGAGGGCGGGGACATGTTCGGCATGGGCGGCTTCCAGCTCCTGCCCTTCTACGACGCCGCCCGCCGCCTCGGCCTCAGGCACCATCTCATCAATGACGAGCGCGCCGGCATCTTCGCCGCCGACGCCTATGCCAAGGTCTCCGGCCGGGTCGGCCTCGTCGACGGGACGCTCGGGCCGGGGGCCACCAACCTCGTCACCGGGTTGATGGAGGCCCTCAATGCCGGCACGCCGATGGTGGTGCTCGTCGGCGACACCCACCGCGCGCACTCCTGGAAGAACATGACCCAGGAATGCCGGCAGGTGGACGTGCTGCGCCCGGTCTGCAAGGAGCTGATCCGGGTCGAGATGGTGAGCCGCATTCCCGAGCTGATGCGGCGCGCCTTCGCCGTCGCGACCACGGGTCGCCCCGGCCCCGTGGTGGTGAACGTGCCAGAGGACGTCTCGCACGCCGTCTACGCGTTTCCTGTCGAGGAGTTCGAGGTCGATCCGATCTACGGCGCGGCGCCGGCCTTGCGCACCCGTCCCGACGCGGCCGGCATCGACCGCGCGGCGCAGATGATCGCCGCGGCGCAGTCGCCGGTGATCCTCGCCGGCGGCGGCGTCCATCTCTCGGGCGCGGCCGCCGACCTCACCGCCTTCGCGCGGCGCTTCAACATTCCCGTGGCGCACACGCTGAGCGGCAAGGGCGCCATCCCCTGCGCCGATCCGCTGAGCGCCGGCCTGTTTGGCCGCTACGACCGGATCGCCAATCCGCTGATCGAAGATTCCGACCTGCTGATCGTGGTGGGCTGCAAGCTCGGCGAGATCGCCACCAAGCGCTACACCATCCCCTCGCCCGGCAAGGCGGTGATCCATCTCGACTGCGTGGCGGAGGAGTTCGACCGCTCGGTGCGCGCCTCGGTCAAGCTCTGGGGCGACGCGCGGCTCGGCATCGCCGACCTCGACGCCGCGCTCGACGCCCAACAGGGGCAGCTCGCCGCGCGCTGGCCGCGCGGCCGGCCGAGATCGCGGCACGCATGGACGCCTGGCGGCAGAAGGTGGCCGAGCGGCTGTACTCGGACGAGACGCCGATCGACATCGCCCCGGCTGCTCACCGAGATCAATGCGGCGCTCCCCGCCGACGGCAATCTGGTGGCGGATGGCGGCTTTGCCGCCCATTGGGGCGGCCTGCTGTTCGATGCGCCGCGCGCCGGGCGGACCTTCATACCGGACCGCGGCTCCGCCTCCATCGGCTACGGGCTGCCCGGCGCCATGGGCGCCGCCCTCGCGGCCCCGCAGGCGCCGGTGTTCGCCCTGACCGGCGACGGCGGCTTCAACATGATGCTGGGCGAACTGGAAACCGCCCGCCGCCTCAAGCTGGACTTCACCGTCATCGTCATCAACAACGCCGCCTCGGGCTATGTGAAGGCGCTGCAGCACCTGATGTACGGCCAGGGCGCCTACCAGTCGTCGGACCTCAGCGAGATCGACTATGCGGCTGTGGCAACGGCGATGAACTGCCGGGGGATCCGTGTGGAGCGGCCGCAGGACCTGGCGGCGGCGTTCAAGGAGGCGCTCGTGCCGTGCGGCGGTCCCACGGTGATCGACGTGGTGGTGACCCGCGACCCCGCGCGCATGCTGCCGGGCGTCGACAGCCGCACGGTGCAGATCAAGCCGGGCGACCGCATCGCCTGAGCCCTGCCCCGGATCGCGGCATCCGCGGTCCGGGCGTTCGCCCCG
>NZ_JBNFNU010000070.1:0-14783 GCF_057364445.1 Xanthobacter sp. BG11Y11_SDJG | reverse complement strand
CTGGCCGGCGCTGCCGGCGGCTCCTGGCGTCGCCGGCCCATGCCCAGTCGGCCGCCCAGCCGTTCGACGCCTGGGGTCGCGGCGCTTCCGCGCCCCGCGCCAAAGGACCGCGGCATCTCGGACGAGGTCTATGACCGCGTCTTCAACGGCCTGAAGCCGGACACCCCGCGTCTATGCGCAGGACCAGGCGCAGCCGGAATTCACCGAGGAGGTGTGGCAGTATCTCAACCGCCGCGTCTCCGACTGGCGCATCGAGCGTGGGCGCCAGCGGCTCAGGGAATATTCCGGCCTGTTCGAGCGCATCGAGCGCGACTTCGGCGTCGAGCGCGCCGTCATGCTCGGCTATTGGGGCATGGAAAGCGCCTATGGCGACATCCTGAGCAACGTCAATGCCATGCCGCCGGTGTTTCCGAGCCTCGCGGCGCTGGCCTGGGGCGAGCCGCGGCGGCGCAAATACTGGGAGACCGAGCTGCTCAACGCGCTGGTGATCGTCCAGCGCGGCTGGGGCACCCCCTCCCAGATGAACGGGTCGTGGGCGGGCGCCATGGGGCACACCCAGTGGATGCCCGAGGTGTGGCTCAACATGGGCGTCGACTATGACGGCGACGGGCGCATCTCGCCCTTCGGGCCGCCGGACGATGCCCTGGCCGGCACCGCCAACTATCTGGTGAAGCGCGGCAAGTACCGGCGCGGCGAGCCCTGGGGCTTCGAGGCTCGCCTGCCCATGGGCTTCGACACCGACCTCGCCGACAACAAGACCCGCCGCTCCCTCAATGACTGGAGTCAGATGGGCCTTGCTTCCATCGACGGGCAGTCGCTCGCCGGCCTGCCGGATCCGGCGCGTCTGTGGCTGCCGGGCGGGCCGGGCGGGCCGGCGCTGCTGCTGCTCCACAATTTCTATGCGGTGCGCTCCTACAATCCCTCGTCCAACTACGCCCTTGCCGTGGTGCATCTGGGCGACCGGGTGATGGGATACGAAGGCTTCCGCACCCCCTGGCCGGGCGGCGAGCGGGCGCTGACCCTGTCGGAGATCCAGGAGATCCAGCGCCGCCTCACCGCGATCGGCTTCGACACCGGCGGCACGGACGGGCGCGTGGGCACCATGACCCAGCGGGCCGTGCGCGCCTTTCAGCAGAAGGCCGGCATCACGCCCGCCGACGGCTATGCCGGCCTCGTGGTGCTGAACACCCTGCGCAAGGGGATCTGAGCACCACGCTCACCCCCAGGTGGCCCGGAAGTTGCGGTAGAGCTTGCCGGCGGCCTCGCGGAACACCGGCATCTTCTCCTGCGTCGCCACCTCCAGAAGCTTCTGGCCCTCGGGGCCGGTGATGGCTTCGAGGGCGCAGCGATACTCGATGATCTCGCCCCATTCCGGCACCGTCGCCTCGGTCAGCTCCACGTGATACTGGATGCCGAACGCCCGCGCGCCCACCTGGAGCGCCTGGATCGGGCAGTGGGCGTTCTCGGCCAGGATCTTGGCGCCCTTGGGCAATTCCAGCACCGCGGCGCCGTGCCATTGCAGGGTCGGGAACGTTTCGCCCAGGCCCCTGAAGAGCGGCGAAGCCGCGCCGTCGGCCGTCAGACTCACGTCGGTGACGCCCACTTCCGGCTTCGCCATGAGGCCGACCTTGCCCCCCAGCGCATCCGCCAGCAGCTGGTGGCCGAGGCAGACGCCGAGATAGGGCCGGCCGGTGGCCATCCAGTCGCGGATCGCCTGCTTCTCGGCGACGAGCCAGGGATGCTCCTCCTCCTGCCAGACATCCATGGGGCCGCCGAACACCATCAAAGCGTCGTAGCCGTCGAGCGGCGGGATCTGTTCGCCCTCGTCCAGCTCCACCGCATCCCAGGTGACGCCGTCGGCGCGCATGAGATCGCGGAAGCTGCCGGGGTGCTCGGCGGCGACGTGCTGGAAGACGAGGACTTTCACGGCAAGTCTCCAATGGGCGGCGGCGGAACGGTCGATGGTCGCGGGATACTGGCGGATGGACGTACTTTGATGCAAGAATATTTCTTGTGAGTGAAACATTCGTATCGTGAATGAATGCGCGCCGCCGGGGAAAACGGCCGCCGGCATTGACTCCGCGCGCCTGCCCGACTAAGAGCGCCAGACCTTGCGGGCCGCCATCGGCCCGTTCGGCGTTTCACGCACCCGTGGCATCGTGTGGCAGCGCGCCAGGCGAGCCTGTCGGCGGGAAGGGCAGGGACCTTGGGTCCAAACCCTTTGCGCAGAGGAGGGGCGCGATCCCAACCCACTGAAGAACATCAAGGATCCGCGTTACATGAGCAAGCGCATTGCGGCCAAGCACAAGATCGATCGCCGCATGGGCGAGAACATCTGGGGCCGCCCGAAGAGCCCCGTCAACCGCCGCGAGTACGGCCCCGGCCAGCACGGCCAGCGCCGCAAGGGCAAGCTGTCCGACTTCGGCGTGCAGCTGCGCGCCAAGCAGAAGCTCAAGGGCTATTACGGCTCGATCGGCGAGAAGCAGTTCCACCGCATCTATGTGGAGGCCGCCCGCCTGAAGGGCGACACCGGCGCCAACCTGATCGGCCTCTTGGAGCGCCGTCTCGACGCGGTGGTCTACCGCGCCAAGTTCGTGCCCACCATCTTCGCCGCCCGCCAGTTCGTCTCCCACGGCCACGTGAAGGTGAACGGCAAGCGCGTCAACATCCCGTCCTACCTGGTGAAGGTCGGCGACGTGGTCGAGGTGAAGGAAGCCTCGCGCCAGATGCTCCTGGTGCTGGAAGCCCAGCAGCTCGCCGAGCGCGACGTGCCCGACTATATCGAGCTGGACAGCCACAAGCTGAGCGCCAAGTTCGCCCGCATCCCGGAGCTGAACGAAGTGCCCTATCCGGTCCAGATGGAGCCGAACCTGGTGGTCGAGTACTACTCGCGCTGACCGGTTCCCCGCTTTGAAATCGAGAAGGCCGCCCTTTGGGGCGGCCTTTTTCGTTGGCGGCTTTGGTTGGCGGCTTTCATTGGCGACGGACCCCGGGGGGCTGCGCCGCCGGCCGGATCAGCCCGCCGACTTCACCTCGGCGGCGGCGGCAGCCAGGAACTCGTCCATGTTGCGGCGGATCTGATGATCGGAGACGTCCACCCCCTTGGCGTCGAAGTCGGCACGCAGCTTGCGGAACACGTCCTCGTCGCCGGCCTCCTCCAGATCGGCGACCACCACTTCCTTGGCGTAGGTGTCCGCCGCCTCGCCGGTAAGGCCAAGCTTCTCGGCCGCCCACAGGCCGAGCTTCTTGTTGCGGCGGGCGAGCGCCTTGAAGCGGGACTCCTCGTCCAGGGCGAAGCGCTTCTCGAACCCTTCCTCGCGCTTGTCGAACGTGGTCATGGCAGTCCTCTTCCCTGACGTTTGCGTGACCTGATCCCGGCCCGTGCGGCGCACGGCGCGAGGCGGCTCTTGCATAGTGCGGGGCACTGACTAGATCAACGGTCCAAGACGCTGCGTCATGTCGCGGACGCTCACGCCATCGTGCGGTCGGCCGCCCGCGCGGCGCGCCGCCGAGCCGCCGAAGCCTTGCAGCGCCTTGCCGAAGTCCCGCCGAGCGGGCCGCGTTGTATCGCGGCGCGCGATCGGCTAGTGTCCTGACGGGTGTGGTGCGCGAGCGCGTCCACGCCCCGCCGAGGAGCGTCACCCGAACGGAGCCTTGGCAACAATGGATTTCCTCAAGTCACGGTATACCCCCATGAGCCGCCGCCGCCGAATCTACGAAGGCAAGGCGAAGGTCCTCTATGAAGGCCCCGAGCCCGGCACCCTGATCCAGCACTTCAAGGACGATGCCACGGCCTTCAATGCCAAGAAGCACGAAGTGATCGACGGCAAGGGCGTGCTCAACAACCGGATCTCGGAGTACAT
Organism: Xanthobacter sp. BG11Y11_SDJG; assembly: GCF_057364445.1. Lineage (NCBI taxonomy): Bacteria > Pseudomonadati > Pseudomonadota > Alphaproteobacteria > Hyphomicrobiales > Xanthobacteraceae > Xanthobacter > Xanthobacter sp. BG11Y11_SDJG. Next base: position 10,920 of record NZ_JBNFNU010000070.1, on the reverse strand, counting down.
CTTCTCCCGGTTGAACGACATCGGCGTGCCGACCCACTTCATCCGCCGCCTGAACATGCGCGAGCAGCTGATCCGGGAGGTGGAGATCATCCCCCTCGAGATCGTCATCCGCAATGTCGCGGCCGGCTCGCTGTCCACCCGCCTCGGCATCGAGGAGGGCACCCAGCTGCCGCGCTCGATCATCGAGTTCTACTACAAGAACGACGCGCTGAACGATCCGCTGGTCTCGGAAGAGCACATCACCGCCTTCGGCTGGGCCACCACCCAGGAGATCGACGACATCATCGCGCTGGCGATCCGCGTGAACGACTTCCTGTCCGGGCTCTTCCTGGGCGTGGGCATCCGCCTCATCGACTTCAAGATGGAATGCGGCCGCCTGTGGGAGAACGACATGATGCGGATCGTCGTGGCGGACGAGATCAGCCCCGATTCGTGCCGGCTCTGGGACATCAAGTCCAACGACAAGATGGACAAGGACCGCTTCCGCCGCGACATGGGCGGCCTCGTCGAGGCCTATTCCGAGGTCGCGCGCCGGCTCGGCATCCTGATGGAGAACGACCCGACCCAGGGCAAGGGGCCGGTCCTCGTCAAGTGAGGGTGTCGCCCGGTTGAGCGCTGCGCTGGAAAAGTGCTAGCGAGTGGCCGGCCGGACGAGATCGAGCACGAGCGGGGCCGCGCCCCGTTTTGCGTTGCAGCAGTCCTTGAGCCGCGCCTTGGTGCCAACCATGGCCGGCAAGCGGAGCGACAGGTGCCATGAAGGTTGTCATGAAGGCGAGGGTGTCATGAAGGCCCGCGTGATCGTCACCCTGAAGTCGGCGGTGCTGGACCCGCAGGGCAAGGCCATCGAGGGCGCGCTGCGCTCGCTCGGCGTCGCGGGCGTGCAGAGCGTGCGCCAGGGCAAGGTGTTCGACGTGGAACTGGCCGGCAACGACCGCGCCAGCGCCGAGGGCGCCCTGAAGGAGGCCTGCGACAAGCTGCTCGCCAACACCGTGATCGAAACCTACAAGGTCGAGTTCGCGGAGTGATGTGATATCCTTGCGGGACGCGGCGCGGGCAGGGCCGCCGAGAGGGCGAGATGGCCGAGGTCACGAACGAGCTTCTTTATGAGGTTCTGAAGTCGATGCAGACCCGGTCGACCAGATGAACCTGAAGCTGGAGGAAGTGCGGCAGGAGCTTTCCGCTATGCGCTCCCACGTATCCGGCCTGCATCAGGACGTGCACAACATCTACGGAATCCTCGCGCGGCACGACGCGCGCCTCGATCGCATCGAACGCAGGCTCGACCTCGTCGGCACCCACTGAGAGACCATGAAACCAGCCGTCATCCTCTTTCCCGGCTCCAACCGCGAGCAGGACGCCGTCCGCGCGCTCAAGATCGTCGGCGGCGCCAAGCCGCAGGTGGTCTGGCACGCCGACCATGAACTGCCTTCGGGCACCGACCTCGTGGTGCTGCCCGGCGGCTTCTCCTACGGCGACTATCTGCGCTGCGGCGCCATCGCCGCGCGCGCCAACATCATGGATGCGGTGCGCGCCCACGCCGCCAAGGGTGGCCTGGTGCTGGGCATCTGCAACGGCTTCCAGATCCTGTGCGAGGCCGGGCTGCTGCCGGGCGTGCTGGTGCGCAATGCCCGGCTCAGGTTCGTGTGCCGCGAGGTGCTGCTGCGCGTGGAGCGCGCCGACACGCCCTTCACCAAGGCCTACCGCAAGGGCGACCTCATCCGCATCCCCGTCGCCCATGGCGAGGGCAATTACACGGCCGACGAGGCCACCATCGCCCGGCTGGAGAGCGAAGGCCGCGTCGCCTTCCGCTATGCCCGCCGCGACGGGCAGATCGACGAGACGGACGGCCCGAACGGTGCCATCAACGGCATCGCCGGCATCTATTCCGAAAAGTTCAACGTGCTCGGCATGATGCCCCACCCCGAGAACTACATCGAGGCCGAGATCGGCCCCACCGACGGCCGCGGCCTGTTCGAGAGCCTCGCCGGTGCCCTCAAGGCGGCGTGACCCTTCGGCTTGAAAATGTGTACACGGATGTGTACCTATGGAGTTCGAATGGGACGAGGCGAAGCGGGTCGAGAACCTGCGCAAGCACAAGGTCGATTTCGGCCTTGCCGTCGAGATATTTGAAGGCCCTCATGTCGAAGCCCAAGACACACGCTTCCCCTACGAAGAAGAGCGCTTCCTTGCGATCGGAGCGTTCGAGGGGCAGCACTACGTCGTCGCATTCACGTGGCGCTCCGGCGTCCGCCGCGTCATCTCCGCTTGGCGTGTCGGTCCCCGGGGAGCAAGGCGATATCAGAAGGTGCTCGCTCGAGGACCTGCGCGCCATGCGCGCCCGCGGTGAGCTGTTCGAGACCGCCCCCGACGCGCCCACCTACGAGCTGCCCGACGGCTTCTGGGAGAATGCCCGCGTGGTGTTTCCCGAGGCGCCCGGCAAGACCTCGGTCCACCTCAGGGTGGACAGCGACGTGCTCGACTGGTTCAAGGCCCAGGGAAAGGGCCACCTCACGCGCATGAATGCCATCCTGCGCGCCTATTATGACGCCCATCGCGCCAAGTGAGGCCTCGTGATGCCTCACCGCAGCGACACGGCCGGGAAACGAACATCGTGAACCTGATCCCCAATACGCCCCGCATCACCCCCGATCTGGTGGCCGAGCATGGCCTCAAGCCGGAGGAATACGAGCATTTCCTCAAGCTGATCGGCCGCGAGCCGTCGATCACGGAGCTGGGCATCGTCTCGGCCATGTGGAACGAGCACTGCTCGTACAAATCGTCCAAGGTCTGGCTGCGCACCCTGCCCACCACCGGCAAAAGGGTGATCCAGGGGCCGGGCGAGAATGCCGGCGTGGTCGACATCGGCGACGGCCTCGCCGTGGTGTTCAAGATGGAGAGCCACAACCACCCGTCCTTCATCGAGCCCTACCAGGGCGCGGCGACCGGGGTCGGCGGCATCCTGCGCGACGTCTTCACCATGGGCGCGCGGCCGATCGCGACGCTGGACTTCCTGCGCTTCGGCGACTGCCATCACCCCAAGACCCGCCGCCTGCTGGCGGGCGTGGTGGCCGGCATCGGCGGCTACGGCAACTCGTTCGGCGTGCCCACGGTGGGCGGCTCCGTGGGCTTCCACAAGCGCTACAACGGCAACATCCTGGTCAACGCCATGGCGGTGGGCCTCGCCAAGACCGACGAGATCTTCTATGCGGCGGCGACCGGCGTCGGCCGCGCCATCGTCTATCTGGGCTCGAAGACCGGGCGCGACGGCATCCACGGCGCCACCATGGCCTCCAACGAGTTCGGCGCCGACGCCGAGGAGAAGCGCCCGACCGTGCAGGTGGGCGACCCCTTCGCCGAGAAGCTGCTGCTGGAGGCCTGCCTCGAGATCATGAAGGCGGGCTGCGTGGTGGCGATCCAGGACATGGGTGCCGCCGGCCTCACCTGCTCGGCGGTGGAGATGGGCGCCAAGGGCAATCTCGGCGTCGAGCTCGACCTCGACAAGGTGCCGTGCCGCGAGGCCGGCATGAGCGCCTACGAGATGATGCTGTCCGAGAGCCAGGAGCGCATGCTCATGGTGATCGCCGACGGCAAGGAGGCCGAGGCCGAGGCGATCTTCCGCAATGGGGGCTCGACTTCGCCATCGTCGGCCACACCACCGATACCCTGCGCTTCGTGGTGAAGCACAAGGGCCTGGTGGAAGCCGACCTGCCCATCAAGGAACTGGGCGACGAGGCGCCGGAATATCGCCGGCCCTATGCCGAGCCCAAGCCCCGTCCGGTGATCGCGCCGGCGGACGTGCGCACCTCTTCCTCGGTGGCCGACGCGCTGGAACGCCTCATCGCCTCGCCGGACCTGTGCTCCAAGCGCTGGGTGTGGGAGCAGTACGACCACCTCATCCTCGGCAACACCGTGCAGCGTCCAGGGGGCGACGCCGGCGTGGTGCGGGTGGAGGACGGCCCCAAGGCGCTCGCCTTCACCACCGACGTGACGCCGCGCTATTGCGAGGCCGATCCGTTCGAGGGCGGCAAGCAGGCGGTCGCCGAAGCGTGGCGCAACCTCACCGCGGTCGGCGCGCTGCCCATCGCCGTGACTGACAATCTCAACTTCGGCAATCCCGAAAAGCCCGAGATCATGGGCCAGTTCGTGGGCTGCGTGAAAGGCATCGGCGCCGCCTGCGAGGCGCTCGATTTCCCGGTCGTCTCGGGCAATGTCAGCCTCTACAACGAGACCAACGGCCAGGCGATCCTGCCGACCCCCACCATCGGCGGCGTCGGCCTGATCGAGGACATGCAGAAGACCGCGACCCTCGGCTTCAAGGCCGCCGGGGAGGCGGTCCTCCTGGTCGGCAAGACCGTGGGCTGGCTCGGGGCGAGCAAGTTCCTCTCCACCATCTGCGAAAGGGAGGAGGGGGCGCCGCCGCCGGTCGACCTGGTGGCGGAAAAGCGCAACGGCGATTTCGTGCGGTCGCTGATCCTGGACGGCATCGCCACCGCGGTGCACGACATCTCCGACGGCGGCCTGCTGGTGGCGCTCGCCGAGATGGCCATGGCGGGCCGCTTGGGCGCCTCGCTGGAGGCGCCGCCGGCCGGCATGGACCCCTTCGCCTGGTGGTTCGGCGAGGATCAGGCGCGCTACATCGTCACCGTACCGAGCGGACACACGGCCGAGATCGCCCGCAAGGCGGAAGCCCTGGGCGTGCCGGTGGCGAAGATCGGCAAGACCGGCGGGGACAAGCTTGCAATCCCCGATGACCGGGCCATCATGGTCGAATCCCTGCGCGACCGGCACGAGACGTGGCTGCCCATCTATATGGGCGCCTCCTGAGGCCAGATTTCGAGGACAGCCCGATGCCCATGCACCCGCGAGAGATCGAGCAGCTCATCAAGGAGGCGCTGCCCGACGCCACCGTGGTGATCGAGGACCTCGCCGGCGACGGCGACCACTATGCCGCCCGCATCGTCTCGGAAGCATTCCGCGGCAAGAGCCGGGTGCAGCAGCACCAGATGGTCTATGCGGCGCTGAAGGGGAACATGGGCGGCGTGCTGCACGCGCTCGCGCTGCAGACCAGCGTGCCGGAGACGCCCTGACCTTTGGTCGGTGCACCTCCCGACCGCGTGCGGCCGGCCGGCGCCATCTTGCACTTTCCCTTCGGGCGGCCGATCTTTACACCGACGGTTGCCGCCCGGCGGCCACGAATTTGCGGAAGTAAGATCATGAGCGCGCACGATTTCATCGATCAGGAAGTCAAGAGCACCGATGTGGTGCTGTTTATGAAGGGCACCCCCCAGTTCCCGCAGTGCGGCTTCTCGGGCCAGGTGGTGCAGATCCTCGACCACGTGGGCGTGCCCTTCAAGGGCATCAACGTGCTCCAGTCGGACGAGCTGCGCCAGGGCATCAAGGAATACGCCAACTGGCCGACCATTCCCCAGCTCTACGTGAAGGGCGAGTTCGTGGGCGGCTGCGACATCGTCCGCGAGATGTTCCAGGCGGGCGAACTGGTCCCGTTCCTGGAGGAGAAGGGCGTCGCCCTCGGGGATCGCGCCGTTGGCTGAGGCCTCCACCGCGCCGACCCTTGCGCTCAAGATCGCGATCACGCTCGGCATCCTCGCCGATGCGGCGATCGTGGTGCTGCTGATCGCCATTTCCGGCTTCGTCTTCGGCGGGCCGGAAGGGGCGCGAGGCGAGGCGTCGGCGGTGGCGGGCTGGGGCATCAGCCTTGCGGTGTGCGTGCTCTCGCCGCTGCTCGGCCTCGTGATGTGGCGGCGCGGACGGCGCGATCTGGCCCTGGCAATGACGTGGCTGCCGCCGCTGGCGATCCTGGTGGGCGCGGTGGTGGCGCGCTGAGGCGCATCCGGACAAGAAAAAGGCCCGCTCCGGCGGGCCTTTTTCGTTTCAGCGGCGCTCAGGCGTGGCCGAACACGCGCTTGAAGATCGTATCCACGTGCTTCAGGTGGTAGCCGAGGTCGAACTTCTCGTTGATGTCGTCTTCCGACAGGTATTTGCGCACGTCCGCATCGTTGAGCAGGAAGGTGCGGAAGTCGCCTTCGCCGCGCCAGACCCGCATGGCGTTGCGCTGCACCAGCCGATAGCTGTCCTCGCGGCTCGCGCCCTTCTGGGTCAAGGCGAGCAGCACCCGCTGGGAGTGGATGAGGCCCCCGAGCTTGTCCATGTTCTTCTGCATGTTGTCCGCATGGACCACCAGCTTGTCCATCACGCCGGTGAGGCGGGAGAGGGCGAAGTCCAGAGTCACGGTGGCGTCCGGGCCGATCATGCGCTCGACGGAGGAGTGGGAGATGTCGCGCTCGTGCCAGAGCGCCACGTTCTCCAGCGCCGGCGTCACATAGGCGCGCACCATGCGGGCGAGGCCCGTGAGGTTCTCGGTGAGAACCGGGTTGCGCTTGTGCGGCATGGCCGAGGAGCCCTTCTGCTCGGGCGAGAAATACTCCTCCGCCTCGAGCACTTCCGTGCGCTGGAGATGCCGCACCTCGGTGGCGAGCCGCTCCACCGAGGAGGCGACCACGCCCAGCGTGGCGAAGAACATGGCGTGCCGGTCGCGCGGGATCACCTGGGTGGAGACGGTCTCCACCTTCAGCCCCATCTTGGCGGCCACATGCTCCTCCACCCGCGGGTCCACATGGGCGAAGGTGCCGACCGCGCCGGAAATGGCGCAGGTGGCGATCTCCTCCCGCGCCGCGACGAGGCGGGCGCGGTTGCGCTGGAATTCGGCCGCGGCGATGGCGAGCTTCACGCCGAAGGTGGTGGGCTCGGCGTGGATGCCGTGGGAGCGGCCGACCGTTGGGGTGAGCTTGTGCTCGACGGCGCGACGTTCCAGCACCGCAAGCAGCGTGTCGAGGTCAGCGATCAGCAGATCGGCGGCGCGCGTGAGCTGCACCGAGAGGCAGGTGTCCAGCACGTCGGACGAGGTCATGCCCTGATGGACGAAGCGGGCGTCCGGGCCGACGAACTCGGCGAGGTGGGTGAGGAAGGCGATGACGTCGTGCTTCACCTCGCGCTCGATGGCGTCGATGCGGTCGATGTCGAACTCCGCCGGGCCGCCCAGCTCCCAGATCTTGGCGGCCGCCTCCTTCGGCACGATGCCGAGCTCGGCCATGGCATCCGCCGCGTGCGCCTCGATCTCGAACCAGATGCGGAAGCGCTGCTCGGGGGTCCAGATGGCGGCCATTTCGGGGCGGCTGTAGCGGGGGATCATGAGGTCTGCGGTTCCTTCGTTTCGTGCCAGCGCTCTAGCAGAGAACGGCCGTCCTGAGTAGCGCCGGCCGCGCCGGGCCTTATCCACCGGCGGCCGCCGCGCCGCATTCCGCGGGTTCTGGCGGCTTTCGCCGGGCGGCCTATGCGTCTAGTCTGGCGCGGCGCACCTATCGGCATGCAATTCCAGAGGATCCCTTGCGCTACGTGTCCACAAGGGGCGAGGCCCCCGTCCTGTCCTTCGCCGACGCCTTGCTCGCCGGCCTTGCCCGCGACGGCGGCCTCTACGTGCCCGAGACCTGGCCGACGCTGTCGGACGCGGAGATCGCGGCGCTCGCCGGCAAGCCCTATGCCGAGGTGGCGAAGGCCGTGATCGCGCCGTTCGTGGCGGAGTCCATTCCGCGCCGGGCGCTGGACCTCATGATCGAGGACGCCTATGCGGGCTTCCGCCATCCCGCTGTGGTGCCGCTGGTGCAGATCGCGCCGAACCGGTTCGTGCTGGAGCTGTTCCACGGTCCGACGCTGGCCTTCAAGGACGTGGCGATGCAATTGCTCGCCCGCCTCATGGACCATGTGCTCGGCGCGCGCGGGGCGCGGGCGACCATCGTCGGCGCCACGTCCGGCGACACCGGCTCGGCGGCCATCGAGGCGTTCCGCCATTCGGACGCGGTGGACGTGTTCATCCTCTACCCGCACAAGCGCGTCAGCGAGGTGCAGCGGCGGCAGATGACCACGGTCGCCTCGCCCAACGTGCACGCCATCGCCGTGGAAGGCACGTTCGACGACTGCCAGGCCATGGTGAAGGCCATGTTCAACCACCACGCCTTCCGCGACCGCCTCGCGCTCGCCGGCGTGAACTCCATCAACTGGGCGCGCATCGTCGCCCAGGTGGTCTATTATTTCTATGCCGCCACCGCGCTCGGCGCGCCGCACCGCTCCGTGTCGTTCGTGGTGCCCACCGGCAATTTCGGCGACATCCTCGCCGGCTGGGTGGCGAAGAAGATGGGCCTGCCCATCGCCGATCTCTCCATCGCCACCAACGTCAACGACATCCTGGCGCGCACCCTGGAGACCGGCCGCTACGAGACCAAGGGCGTGAAGCCCTCGTCCTCGCCGTCCATGGACATCCAGGTCTCGTCCAATTTCGAGCGGCTGCTGTTCGAGGCCCTGGACCGGGATGCCGCAACCGTCCGGGAGATGATGGGCTCGCTCGCCCAGTCCGGCGCCTTCAGCCTGCCGCGCGCCGCACAGGCGGCGATCGCCGCCGACCTTCTCCGCCGCCCGCGCCGACGAGCCGAGACGGCGCAGACCATCGCCCGCGCCTTCGCCGATGCCGGCTATCTCGCCGACCCCCACACGGCGGTCGCGCTCGCGGTGGCGGACAAGGTGGAGCATTCCCGCAAGGTGCCGCAGGTGGTGCTCTCCACCGCCCATCCCGCCAAGTTCCCGGACGCGGTGGAGGCGGCCACGGGCCTGCGCCCGCCGCTGCCGCCGCACATGGCCGACCTCCTGACCCGCAAGGAGCACGTCACCGTGCTGCCCAACGACCTGTCCGCCGTGGAAGCCTTCATCTCCCGCACCGCCCGCTTGGGCGCCGGCGCCGCCGCATGAGCGTGAAGGTCTCCACGCTGCCGAACGGCATCACCGTCGTCTCCGACGACATGCCTCATCTGGGCACCGCATCGCTCGGCATCTGGGTGGGCGCGGGCGCGCGCGACGAGGCGCACGACGAGCACGGCATCTCGCATCTGCTGGAGCACATGGCCTTCAAGGGCACGAAGCGCCGCTCCGCCCGCCGCATCGCCGAGGAGATCGAGCAGGTGGGCGGCGACATCAATGCCGCCACCTCGGTGGAGCAGACCTCCTACAACGTGCGGGTGCTGGGCGAGGACGTGGCGCTCGGCGTCGACATCCTGGCCGACATCCTCACCGAGCCGGCCTTCGCCGCCGACGAGCTGGAGCGCGAGAAGAACGTCATCGTCCAGGAGATCGGCGCGGTCATGGACACGCCCGACGACCTGGTGTTCGACCACTTCCAGGAGCGCGCCTTCCCCGACCAGGCGGTGGGCCGCTCCATCCTCGGCACGCCGCAGACCGTGCGGTCCTTCAACCGCGGCCAGCTCGCCACCTATCTGATGCGCCATTATCGCGGGCCGCGCATGGTGGTGGCGGCGGCGGGCGCGGTGGACCACGACCGTCTGGTCACTGAGGCGGGCGGGCGGCTTGCCGCCATCTCCGGCGAGCACCCGGCGGTCCAGATGCCGGCCTCCTATGCCGGCGGCGTCCATCTGGCGCCGCGCGACCTGGAGCAGGTGCACCTGCTGATCGGCATCGAGGGCTGCTCGTTCAAGGACGAGGAGCACCATGCGGTGCAGGTGCTCGCGAACGTGCTCGGCGGCGGCATGTCCTCGCGCCTGTTCCAGGACGTGCGCGAGGAGCGCGGCCTCTGCTATTCCATCTATGCCTTCCATTGGAGCTATGCGGACACCGGCCTGTTCGGGGTCTATGCCGGCACCGACGAGGGCGACGTGGGGGAACTGACCGCCGCCGTCGTCGACCAGATGCTGGAGACCGGCGACACCGTGACCGAGACCGAGGTGGCCCGTGCCAAGGCGCAGATGAAGGTGGGCCTGCTCGCGGCGCTGGAGAGTTCGGGCGCGCGGGCGGACCAGCTGGCCCGGCAGATGCTCGCCTTCGGCCGGGTGATCCCGGTGGAGGAGATCGTCGCCAAGGTGGAGGCGGTGGACGTCGCCAAGGTGCGCGCGGCGGCGCGCCGTCTGGTGCGGGGGCGCGCCCCACGCTTGCGGCCATCGGTCCCGGCGCGGGCCTTGAACCTGCCGCCCGGATCGTGGAACGTCTGGCGGGTTAGGAGACGGTCGGGTCCGGTGGGGGGCCGGTGCGGCCGAGGAGGCGGTCTCCGGGTGGAGGCCGGAAGAGAATGGCGGACGCCGTGTCGCCTTTGGGATCGAAAGTCAGTGCAGCGCTGGACGCTCCATCGCCCGGCGGACCCGTTCCTGATTCCCGGCGGCGGCCTGTGCCGTCGCCCGCTTCGAGGCCACGCTTATGTGGCCGCTGACCTCCCTGTTTTCCGCCGATCCCCTTCCGGCCGTCGAGGCCGGCGGCGTCTATCTGCGCGTGCCCCAGAGTTCCGACTTCGCCCAGTGGCGCGATCTGCGGGCCGGCAGCCGGGCGTTCCTCACGCCCTGGGAGCCGCTCTGGCCGGCCGACGACCTCACCCGCGCCGCCTTTTCCCGCCGGCTCCGGCGCTATGCCCGCGACATGCTCGCCGACCAGGCCTATCCCATGTTCGTGTTCCGCAGCGCCGACCATGCGCTGCTCGGCGGGCTGACCCTGTCCAACGTGCGGCGCGGCGTGTGCCAGGCCGCGAGCCTCGGCTATTGGATGGGCGAGCCGTTCGCCGGCAAGGGCCACATGCGCGCCGCGCTGTCGGCGCTGCTGCCGGTGGCTCATGAGCGCCTGCAATTGCGCCGGATCGAGGCCGCGTGCATGCCGGCCAATGCGCCCTCGATCCGCCTGCTGGAGCGCTGCGGCTTCGTGCGCGAGGGCTATTCGCGGGAATATCTGTGCATCAACGGCGTGTGGGAGGACCACCTGCTGTTCGCGCGCCTGCGCCGCGATCCCATGGTCGATGCGGGGCTCGGCGAGGCAGCGCCGCGCGCCGCCCAATAGGCCGATCCGGTGCGACGGCGGCTG
>NZ_JBNFNU010000069.1:0-14944 GCF_057364445.1 Xanthobacter sp. BG11Y11_SDJG | reverse complement strand
CTCGGTCTCCGGCGGCAATGGCGGCAATGGTGGCGAGGGACTGCTTGGCGGCGGCGGCGGCGGCGGCGGATTCGGCGCCGTCATCACCGGCCTGAGCGGCGAGACGGGCACCATCGCGGCGTCCCATGCGGAGACGATCACCGGCGGCAAGGGCGGCGACTACGGCTGGAACGCACCGGCGGCAATGGAGGCAGCGGCCTCGTCGTCTACCAGCCGACCGGCGACAACACGCTCACCATCGGCGCGGCGCTGACCGGCGGCAATGGCGGCGCGCCGCGCGGATCGCCCGGCGTGGGCGGCAACGGCGGAAGCGGCTTCGTCCTTGACGGCGCCACGGGCGACACCGCCATCACCTTCGAGGGCGCGGTCACCGGCGGCGCGGGCGGCACGTCCTGGGCCTCGTCCTCTCTCGGCGGCAACGGCATCCTGCTGACCAATACCAGCGGCGACACCACGCTCGTCATCAAGGCCGCGGTCACCGGCGGCGCGGGCGGCAATACCGTGGCCCAGGGCAGCCCGGCCGGCATCGGCGGCGCCGGCATCGACGCGCGCGGCGCCACCGGCGTGAAGCACATTCTCGTCCAGTCGTCGGTCACGGGCGGCGCCTCCGGCGAGGGGCCAACCCGACCGGTGGCGCCGGCATCACCGGCGCCAATCTGAGCATCGTCCTCGACGGCGGCGCGGCCTCCATCGCGGGCGGATCGCAAGGTTCGGGCACCGCTGCCGCCATCGCCTTCACCGGCGGCACCAACGCGCTGGAACTGCGCGCGGACGGGGACGGCGCGCTCGGCACCATCACCGGCGCCGTGACCGGCGCCGGCAGCAGCGACCGCCTGGTGCTCGGCGGCAGCAACGACACCTCGGCGGCCTTCACCGGCACGCTCGGCACCCTTGCGGCCAGCGGCTTCGGCACGCTGGAGAAGTCCGGCAGCTCGGCCTGGACCATCACCGAGGGCAGCGTCGGCGACGGCATGGCGGTCCTCATCAATGCCGGCACGCTGAAGCTCACCGGCGACGCGACGCTGGCCGACGCGACCGGCGTCACCGTCAACGGCACGCTGGACCTCTCGGGCCTGTCCGCCGCGACCACCATCGCCAACCTGGGCAGCTTGAGCGCCGACGCGACCATCACGGCCGGCGCCACCGACCTCACCATCGACCAGTCCGTGCCCGACATCTATGCCGGCACCATCACCGGCACCGGCACCCTGACCAAGGCCGGCAGCGGCACGCTGATGCTGACGAAAAGCCTCGGCTATGAAGCGCCGTCGCCATCAGCGAAGGCACTCTGAAGCTCTCGGGCACGGCCAGCCTGACGGATGCGGCCAGCGTCACCGTCGACGGCGCGCTGGACCTGTCGGGCATGTCCGTCAACACCCGCATCGCCAATCTCTCCGGCGCGGCGGGAGGGAACATCGTCATTGCGAACGAACTTGCCATCGACCAGTCCGCGAGCGGCACCTATGCCGGTGCCTTCAGCGGCGGCGGCGGGGTAGCGAAGGAGGGCGCGGGCACGCTCACCCTCACCGGCGCGTTCGGATATGACGGCTATCTCACCTCGGCCGGCGGGACCATCGACATCCGCTCCGCCGACACCATTTCCTTCCGGTCGATCACCCTGGGCGCGGAGAGCGGCGTCGCCTCGCTCATCGTCGGCCGCAAGGAGGGCGAGACCGCGGTCTCGACGCTGACCACCACCTTCGGCGGCATCGATGTCGGCGGAAGCGGCACGGGCGCGCTGACCATCGAGAGCGGCGGCGTGGTGAAGACGCCCGCCGTCTATGTCGCCGCGGGCTCCAGCCTCACCCTTTCGGGCAATGCGACGGATGGACGGGGCGTGCTGGAGACCAGCCAGCTCATGGGCGATGCCGACACCACCGGCGTCACCTTCGACGGCGGCGTGCTGCGGGCCACCGGCAATGAGGACTATTTCATCTATCTGTTCGGCGCCGACACCATCACGCTCGCGCCGGCGGCGGACATATCGACAGCAACGGCTTCAGCATCGGCGCCGAGGGCGTGTTCACCGGCGCCCGGCGCGCTGGTGAAGCAGGGCGAAGGGACGCTCACGCTCTACGGCGCCAACAGCTACACCGGCGGCACGGTGATCGAGGCCGGCACCCTGGCGCTGTCCGGGGCGGGCGCGCTCTTCGCCAGCGGCGCGCTGGCGCTCACCGGCGACTCGGCGGTGTTCGACATCACCGCCGCGTCGGGGCCCGTGAGCGTCGGCACGTTCTCGGGCTCCGCCACGGGCGCGACGCTCGCTATAGGCACGGGCGACTTCTTCACCACGGTCACGACCGACAGCCTCTTTGCCGGCACCATCACCGGCAGCGGCAGCTTCAACAAGGCCGGCAGTGCCGCGCTGACGCTGAACGGCGTCTCCAGCTTCGACGGAATCATGACCGTGTCGGCCGGCAAGCTGGTGGTGGGCGACGCCGACCATCCCGGCGCATCGCTGGCCGCCAGCATCGCGGTCGGCTCCGGTGCCATCCTCGGCGGCATCGGCACAAGCGGCTCGGTCCAGATTCTGACCGGCGGCACGTTCGCCCCCGGCAACTCGATCGGCACCTATCACGTGGCCGGCGATGTCATTTTCTGGGGCGGATCGACCTATGAGGTGGAGATCGCCGGCAACGGGGACAGCGACCGCATCTCGGCAACCGGGACCGCCACCCTCAACGGCGCGACGCTGAAGCTGATCGCGCTCGATCCGCAGGCGAGCTACGTCAATGGCCAGAGCTACACCATCCTTGAGGCGGACGGCGGGGTGTACGGCGCCTTCGGCGAGGTCACCACGAGCGCTCTGTTCCTGACGGCGGAGACCGACCCCTCCGCCACGGGGGTGGATGTGGTCATCACCGTGACCTCGCCCGATCCCTTCACCGCCGCCGCCGCGACACCGAACCAGTACGCCACCGCCACCGCGCTCGGCACCCTGCCCCAGGTCGGCCCCTCGCTGGCGCTGTACAATTCGCTGCTGTTCCTCACCTCGGCGCGCGAGGCGCGGTGGGCCTTCGACCAGCTTTCCGGCGAGGTGCATGCCTCGACGCAGAGCCTGTTCATGGAGCAGTCCTCGCTGATCCGCGGCGCGCTGAACGATCGCCTGCGCGCGGCGCAGGGCGGCGTGGGCGCGGCAAGCGGCCCGGTCGTCGCCCTCGACGAGACGCCGGCCCGCGCCTATGCCGCGACCGGCGCGGTGCAGGGCGCGGATGCCTCGAAGGCATTGAAGGCGGTCGCCGCCCCCGCCACCACCGAGCGCTTCGCCTTCTGGACCACCGGCTTCGGCAATTGGGGCGAGATGGACGGCACCGGAAACGCCGCCGCCGTCTCCGATTCCACCGGCGGCTTCCTGATCGGCGCGGATGCCGCGGTGGGCGACGGTTGGCGGCTCGGCGTGGCCGGCGGCTACAGCTACACCGCCTTCTCCATCTCGGGCCGCAACGCCTCCGGCAGCAGCGAAAACTGGCATGCCGGCCTCTATGGCGGACGGACCTTTGGGCCGCTCGCGCTGCGCGCCGGCCTCGCGTATACGCTCCAGGACATCTCCACCAGCCGGTCGGTCGCCTTCACGGGCTACCGCGACCGCCTCTCGGCGGACTATGACGCCGGCACGGTGCAGGCCTTCGGCGAGCTGGGCTACCGCATCGACGCCGCCGGCATCGCCTTCGAGCCGTTCGCGAACCTTGCTTATGTGAGCCTCCACCAGGACGGCTACACGGAACAGGGCGGCGCGGCGGCTCTGACCGGCGACGCGCAGACCATGGCCACCACCTTCACCACGCTGGGCCTGCGCCTCGCCAAGGAGTTCGCGTTCGGCAAGACCGAGGCCACGCTGCGGGGCACCATCGGCTGGCGCCATGCCTTCGGCGACGTGCTTCCCGCGGTGACGCAGGCCTTCGCCGGCTCCGACGCCTTCACCATCACCGGCGCGCCGATCGCCCAGGACGCCGCGGTTCTGGAGGCCGGGCTCGACATGCGCCTCACTCCGGGCGCGACGCTGGGCGTGGCCTATACCGGCCAGTTCGGCGACGGGGTCAGCGACAACGGCTTCAACGCGCGCCTCAGCGTCCGCTTCTGAGCGGGCGCTCCCCCCTCGAGGCGCGAGAGGCCGGCGAGCCTTCGCGCGCAGCAGCGCATCGCGGGCGTGGTCGTGACCCGCCCGCGGGACCGCTTCGCGCGATCAGAGGATCAGCGCCTTGTATTTCACGAAGAGATCGCGCGCTGACGAGATGATCTCCCGCTTGTAGCGCTGCGCCCCCTCCCCGTCCCGGCCGGCCATGCATCCCAGCATCTTCAGGTGCAGCAGGCGCCCCGCTTCGGCGCGTCCGGGCAACAGGGTGACGCGGATCTTGATCACCCGCGCGCGGTCGAGCACCTGATAGATGAAGCCGTTGGCGATCTCGTTGTCGGCGATCCGGGCGGTTTCCAGGCGCAGGTCCTCGAGCGCGTCGTTGTAGGCGGTCAGATCCCCCGCCTGGATGCTGGCGGCCAGCGGCCCCTCGAACAGCGCGATGAAGCGCGCCCAATGGCCGTCGGGCGCGTTCTGCGTCGCGCGCAGCGTCAGGAGAGCCTCCAGCCACTCGCGGATCTCGAATATCTCCAGGACCTCCTTCTCGCCGAGGCCCTTCACATAGGCGCCGCGATTGGGGATGCGCTGGACCAGGCTGCGCTGCTCCAGGGATCCGAGGACTTCCCGGATCACCGTCCGGGAGGTGCCGAACTCCGTGGCCAGCGCCTGTTCATGGAGGCGCTCGCCGCCGCGCAGCTGCTGGCTGGCGATGCGCTCCTGGAGGACTTCGACGATCCGCAAGACCCGGCTTGCGTGCGGCGGGCTTTCGCGCCCGCGACCCTGCGCCTTCGCCGGATCGAGGGCGCCGGAGATCCGCGCCTCGTGGAGATTCTTCAGTCGACTCATGGCCCGTCCATCGCCCGTCCGGCAGTTCCGACGTCCGTTCAGCCTGCCGCGGCGCAGCGCGATCCAATATGGCTGAAAGCGCGCGTGCCCGAAATGACGCGTTTTCATGCAGAGTCCGCGGAGCGATCGCAATTGCCCGCCCGTTTCGCACGGATGCCCGCCTCCCGGACCTTCCCGCCACGCCCGTCCGACCAGAACTCTGGTGAACATAGCTGGCTTCGTGAGCGCGGTCCACGCGAACCGACAGGCGTATGAAATATCATTACGATCAAAGCTGTTATCAAAATTTTTTCGCGCTGACTTGAGTTTTGTGAACAATTTTGTTTTCTTTCTTACATCGGGATCGGCCGACCCGGCGTGAGAAGCGAAGGGCATCAGAATGACCAGAATGTCGGGTGGGCAGGCGGCGGTCGCCGCGCTGAAGGCCGAAGGCGTGCGCCATGTGTTCGGGCTGATCGGCTCGGCAACGATGGAGATGTTCGATGCGCTCTACGACGCCGACGGCATCGACTTCATCGGCGTCCGCGACGAGCGCACCGGGACCCACATGGCGGACGGCTATGCCCGCGCGAGCGGCAATCCGGGCGTGATCCTCGCGGGACAGAACGGCCCCGGCGCGACCAACCTCGTGACCGGCCTCGCCCAGGCTGCCGCGGCCTATTCGCCGGTCGTCTCCCTCGCCGGCTCTCTCTCGTCCGGCCACGTCTACCGCGATGCCTTCCAGGAGGTAGATCAGCAGGCGCTGTTCCGGCCCATCACCAAGAAGACCTGGACCGTCACCGAGACCGCGCGCGTGCCCGAGATGATGCGCGAGGCGTTCCGCACCGCCATGGCGCCGCGGCGCGGGCCGGTGCAGCTCAATTTGCCGCGGGACATCCTGTCCAAGTCGGAGGATTTTGCCGAAATGGCGCGGCCGGAGACGTATCGCCCCGCCGTCGTCCCGGCGGCGCCGCACGACAGCGTGGTGGCGCCGCCGCCTTGCTGTCACAGGCGACAAAGCCGGTCATCATCGCCGGCGGCGGCATCAAGAACACGGCGAACACATTGAGCGTGCTCGCTCTGGCGGAGCGCCTCAACGCCCCCATCGTCACCTCGCCCGGCCACGGCGACGCGGTGCCCTGCGACCACCCGCTCAATGGCGGACAGATGGGGCCGCGGGGCAATCCCGTGGCGTCGCGCCTCGTCCGCGAGGCCGACGTCATCCTCGCGCTCGGAACGCGGCTCGGGTTCAATTCGACGTTCTATTCGTACGACAACATCAATCGCGACGCGAAGATCATCCAGGTGGAGATCGAGCCGACCGCGCTGGGACGGTATTTTCCCGTCACGCTCGGCATCTGGTCGGACGCCGCGACTGCGGCGCAGCAGATCTGCGACGCGCTCGGCAATCTGGAAGATCGCCGGTCGGTGGAAGCCTGGAGCGCCGGCTTCCGCAAGGAGCGCGCCGCGTATCTGCGCCAGCGCGACGCGGACGCCGATCTTGAGGCCTTCCCCATCGTGCCGTCCGGCCTGTTCCACGAGTTGCGCGGCGTCATGCCCGCCGGCACGGCCGTGACGATGGATGCCGGCACGCTGTGCCTCCAGGCGACTGACGCGCTGCGCTTCGACCGGCCGAGGAGCCTGTTCACGCCGCTCGACTTCGGTCTGGTCGGCTTCTCCTTCGCCTGCGGCCTCGGCGTGAAGGTGGCGTGCCCCGACCGCCCGGTGATCAGCCTGATGGGGGACGGCGGGTTCGGCATGACCCTCTCGGAGCTGGCAACGGCGGTCCATTACGGGATCAACACCGTCACCGTGGTCATGAACAACGGCTGCTGGGGCGCGGAGAAGGCCTATCAGCGCGACTTCTTCGGCAAGCGCTACATCGGCGCCGATCTCAACAATCCGCCCTTCGACAAGGTGGCCGAGCTCTATGGCGCCAAGGGCTACCGGGTGGAGCGGACGGCCGATCTCGGCGACACAGTCCGCGCGGCGCTCGGCTGCGGCAAGCCGGCCGTCATCGACGTGATGGTGGACCCGGCCGCATTGTACAGCTTCCGGCGCGACTCCTTCCAGCACCGGACGGCGTGAGCCATGCTGGGGACGTTCGACTATATCGTGGTCGGCGCCGGCTCGGCCGGCGCCGTGCTCGCCGCCCGCCTCAGCGAGAGCGGAAAGCATTCCGTGCTCCTGCTCGAAGCCGGCGAGCGGGATCGCAACGTCTGGATCCACATTCCGCTCGGCGTCGGCAAGCTGCTCACGAACGAACGCTATGTGTGGCCCTTCACCTCCGAGCCGCAGCCGCACATGGGCGGGCTCGAGATCTACTCGCCGCGCGGGCGGGTGCTGGGCGGATCGAGCGCGATCAACGGCATGGCCTATATCTGGGGCGATCCGGCGATCTACGACCGATGGGCGGAAAACGGACTGCCCGGCTGGTCCTGGAATGATGTGACGCCCTATTTCCGCAAGCTCGAATCCAACGCCTATTCCCGCCTTGCGGAGCGCGGAAAAGACGGCCCGATGCGGATCACCGACGTGGGCGTCCGCTCGCCCGATCCGGTGTCCGATGCGTTCCTCGCCGGGCTCGGCGAACTGGGAATTCCGCCGACCCCGGATTACAACGCGGTGAGCTACGAGGGCGCCCGCTATCTGGAACAGACCGCGTTCCGCGGCCGGCGCTGGTCCACCGCCGTCGCCTACCTGCACCCGGCCATGCGCCGGCCCAACCTCAAGGTGGTCTCCGGCGCGCGGGTGACGCGCGTGCTGTTCGAGGGCCAGCGGGCGGCGGGGGTCGAGTTCGTTCGGGGCGGCGCGCGCACTCTGGCGCTGGCCAATGGCGAAGTGATCCTCTCGGCCGGCGCGATCCTTTCCCCCCATGTGCTCGAACTGTCCGGCATCGGCGACGGCGCCCGCCTGCAAAGCCTCGGCCTGCCGGTCGTGCATCATCTGCCGGCGGTGGGCGAAAACCTCAGCGACCACCTCCAGGTCCGCCGGACCTATGAAACGCGCACGCTGCGGACCATCAACGACGTGGTCGGCAACCCCATGTTCAGGCTCTTGTCCGGCCTGCGCTACGTCCTCACGCGCACCGGGCTCATGGCCGGCACCTCGTCGACCGCCCACGCCATCGCCCGCTCGGCGCCCGGGCTCGCCGCCCCCGACGTGATGATCCGGCTCTATATGATCAGCGGCAAGGATCGCTACTCCCGCTCGAAGGCCGGCGGGATCGACCCGTTCTCCGGCTTCACCGTGGGCGGCTTCCTGCTGCTGCCCAAGTCGCGCGGCTGGGTGCATGCGAAGACGGCGGATCCGACCGCCCTGCCGGCCATCCAGCCGAACTATCTCGATCACCCTGACGACGTGGACGGGGTCCTGCGCATCCTCAAGCTGATCCGCCGGCTCGCGGAAACCCCGTCGTTCAGCCGCGTGATCGTCCGCGAGGACCAGCCGAACGGCAGCGCGGAGACCGACGCGGCGCTGCTCGATTACATCCGCAGGTCCGGCCAGACCGCATGGCATACGGCCGGCAGCTGCCGCATGGGCGGCGATGCCCATTCGGTCGTGGACCCGCACCTCAGGGTCCGCGGCGTCGACCGCCTGCGGGTGATCGATGCCTCCGTGTTCCCCGAAATCCCGTCGTCCAACACCAATGCCCCCGCGATCATGATCGGCGAGCGGGGCGCTGATCTGGTGCTGGCCGATGCCCGCTGAGAAAGACCGGCCCATGAGCGACGACGCCTATCCCCTCACCCGCCGGCAGCGCCTGTCGCAGGACTGGAATCCGCTCTGGGCGCAGTTCGAGGCGCTCGATCCGGAATTCCTGGAAGCCTACCTGGCCTTTCGCAGCGTTCCCCACCGCAACGGGCCGCTGCCGCAGAAGACCAAGGAATTGATCATGATCGCGATCAACGCCGCGACCACGCACCTCTACGGGCCCGGGGTGCGGCGCCACATCCAGAATGCGATCCGCGAGGGGGCGACGCGCGAGGAAATCCTCGAAACGATCCAGCTGACCACCGTCATGGGCATTCATTCGTGCAACCTCGCGGTGCCGATCCTGATGGAAGAATTCGCCCGCGCCGATGAGGCTGCGCGCGGCGTGGATGAGGCGGGGTGATGGCCGCCTTGTTCCGCGTCGAGCCCGTCGAGGTCGCCCGCCGGCAGGCCGACAGTTCGTCGTTCCTGCTGCATACGGACGCCGGGCGGATGCTCACGCTGGTCTACCGGTTCTGGCTGGTCCACGGGCCGGACGGCATCACGGTCGTGGATACCGGGCTGACGGCGCAGGAAGCCGCGCGCCGCGGCATCCGGGTCGAATGCGGGCTGCAGGAGGCGCTGGCGCCTTACGGCATCGGCCCCGACGATGTCGGCACGCTGATCCTGACCCACCTGCACTGGGATCATGCCTGCGCCGTGGATGCCCTGCCGAACGCCACGGTGTGGCTGCAACGGGCGGAGGCAGACTTCTTCAACCATCCGCTGCGCGCCCATCCCGCCATCGACCGCTATTTCGGCCGGCACGACGTCATCCGCGATCTGCTCGGCGCGCCGCGCCTGACGCTGGTCGCGGGCGAGGCGGAACTGCCGAACGGCCTGCGCCTCGTGCCGCTCGGCGGCCATACGCCGGGACTCCAGGGCATCGTTCTGCCGACAGAGGACGGCCGCGCGGTGATCACGTCGGATGCCGTGCCCTTCAACCGCAACTACACCGACGACCTTCCCAACGGAATTCTCCAGGACCTCGGACAGTCCATCGCCAGCCTCGACCGCATTCGAGCCCTGCGCCCGGACGTGATCTACACCGGTCATGATCCCATACCCCTGCTCAGGACCGGGAAGTCTTTCTGAAAAAGCCAAGAACAGGACAAGGGAGGATTGAATGTCCACGATCAAACGATGCTTTTTGACCGCTGCGCTCGCCGCAGCACTGCCATTGGCGGCGGCGAATGCCGCTGACTTCTCCAAGTCTCCGTCCGTAACGCTGCGCCTCAGTTCCGCGTCGCCGGCGGGCATGGACGACAGCCGCGCGCTCAAGGACGTCGCCGAGTTCCTCTCCAAGGAGACCAACGGCACCGTCACGCTCAAGCCGTTCTTCGCCTCGGCGCTGTTCGACGAAATCGCCGGCATGAGCGCGGCGCAGAGCGGGCTGGTGGACATGGCCATCGCCTGCACCTGCAACATGACCAAGCAGACCGATTCCATGCTGTTCTCGGACCTGCCCTATCTGTGGTCCGAGATGGACAATGGCCGCAAGGTCTGGGACGGCCCGATCGGCCAGCAGATCGGCGAGACCATGCGCAAGAACCTGGGCCTCCGCGCGCTCGCCTTTGCTCCGAGCGGGGGCGGCTATCGCATCCTGTGGAACAACAGCCGCGAGATCCGCACGCCGGCCGACGTCAAGGGGCTGAAGATCCGCACCACGGCGACGCCGCTGGAGCAGGATTTCTGGAAGCGCATGGGCGCGATCCCGACGCCGGTCGACATCGGCGAGACCTACTCCGCGCTGCAGCAGGACCTGGTGAACGGAGAGCATCTCCAGCCCGCCTGGCTGACGCTGCTCAAGCACGACGAGGTGGTGAAGTACGGCACGGAGATCGACGCGCTCGCGGTCTACCGCATCCTCGTCATCAATGAGAAGAGCTTCAACAAGATGGACGAACAGCAAAAGGCCGCGTTCCAGCGCGCGATGAGGCTGTTCGAGGAACGCGCCTACCAGTACAACCGCGAACTGCGCGAGACATCGCTGGCTCAGTTCCGCAAGCGGGGGGGCAAGATCTACACGCCCACCGAGGCTGAGCTCAAGGAATGGCGTGCGGCCGGCCGTGGCATTTGGGACAGCGAGCTCGTGACGGCGAAGATCCCCAAAGAGACCATCCAGAAGGTGCTCGACGCGCAGAAGTAGAGCCGTCCGGGCGGGACCGCACGGCCCCGCCCGCCTTCCACGCAGCTCCCCCTTATGGAACGGTCATGACGACAATCTTCGAGCGCGTTTGCCGCGGATACCGCGTGCTGGGCGGAATCCTGGTCCTCGCCATGATCGGTGTGCTGCTGGCCGGCATCGTCCTTCGCGAGGTTCTGGGAAGCCCCCTGGTCTGGGCCAACGAGATATCGCTGGCGCTGTTCCTGTGGATCGTCTTCGTCGGGGCCGGCGTGGCCTTCGCGGAGCACGCGCGCATCCGCTTCACCCTCGCCACCTCGCTCCTGCCGCCGCGGCTCCGCGCGGTGGTCGACCGCCTCGTCACGGTGATCGGCATCGGCCTGCTGATCACCTTCTTCTGTGTGGCGGTGAAGATGGCCTGGGTCTTTCGCGGCCAGCGGTTCGCGAGCGTCGATCTGCCGGTCGTGCTGGAATGGGCGGCCTTGCCCGTCGGCCTCGCATTGGCGATCTGGGCGCTGCTGCGCAACCTGATCTGGCCGCAGCCCGACGCCAACGAACCGAGCGCGGGGGCGGAAGGCCAATGAGCGACCTGATCTGGCTCGCGGTCGCGTTCCTCGGGGCGCTGATCCTCTCGCTCGACATCGCGCTGGCGATGCTGTTCGCGACCACCGTCATCCTGCTGTTCGGCGGCATGGTGCCGCTGCACCTCATCGCCGAGAAGGCAGTCTCGCAGGTCAAGCTGTTTCCCCTGCTCGCCATTCCGGGATTCATCCTGATGGGCGAGTTGATGAACATGGTCGGCCTCACCCGCTCGCTGGGCGAACTGGCGCGGAAGATCGTCGGCCGCTGGCGCGGTGGCATGGGTGCAGCCACCGTCGTCGCCTGCATGTTCTTCGGCGGCATGACCGGTTCGGGGCTCGCCGAAACGGTGGCGATCGGGATGCTGATGATCCCCATGCTGACCCGCCATGGCTATCCGAAGGAATTCTCCGCAGCGATGATCGCGGCGGGCGGAAGCCTCGGGCCGATCATCCCGCCCTCCATTCCCATGGTGATCTATGCCAGCATCGCCCCCAGCGTGTCGGTGTCTGCGCTGTTCATCGGCGGCATCGTGCCGGGGATCCTGATCGGCCTCTCCTTCCTCGCCATCGTGGTCTGGCGCACGCGCGCCTTTGCCACTGCCGACATGCCGCTCGACGGGGAGCAAGAGGTCGGATTCGCCCGCACGGTGCTGGCCGCGGTTCCCGCGCTGGTCGCTCCGGCCATCGTGCTGGGCGGGGTCCTGGGCGGCGTCGTGACCGTCACCGAGGCCTCGGTGCTCGCCGCCACCTATGTCGCGCTGTTCGGCTTCGTGACCGGACGGCTGCGATTGGGCGATCTCGGCGGGGCGGCGATGAACACCGCCACGGCCACCGGAACGTTCGGCTTTATCATTGCCGCCGCCGGACCGTTCTCGTTCTTTCTGGCGCTGTTCGACGCGCCCGGACTGGTCGGAACGGTGCTCACGGATTTTTCCGGCGGCAACACGGTTCTGCTCATGCTGGTGCTGACGGCGATCCTGATCGGCCTCGGCTGCCTCGTGGAGGCGACGTCGCTGGTCATCATTCTGGCGCCCATCCTCGCCGCAACGGCCTCGGCCGCCGGCATCGACCAGCTTCACATGGCTCTGGTCGCGATCTGCGCGCTGATGCTGGGCCTGTTCACGCCGCCGGTGGGCACCAACCTGTTCGCCATCACCGGCATCGCGCAGGTTCCGATCGAGCGCATCTCGCGGGAAATCATTCCCTTTGCGCTCGCGGCCGCGGTGGTGGTGGCCCTGATGGCGGCGTTCCGCAGATCGTCTTGTTTCTGCCGCAGCTGGTGCGATAGGCGCGGCGGGTGCACCGCCCTGCCCGGCTTGCGGCGGGGCCGGCGCTGTGCCGTGTCCCGACACGCTTATGGTCCAGACCCGCCTATCGCCGATCCGGCGCCGGCGCGCCGCGGCTCAGAAGTGGACCGCGAACCGCGCCATGCCGCGCTGGGAAATATAGTCCTGGCCGGCATTGAGGCCGTACTCGATCTTGAGTTCCAGGTTGTCGCGGGTGATGGCCTGAAGGCCGAGGTCGAGATTGCCCAGAATGTCCGGCAGCGGCGTCGTGGTGAGGAAGCTGCCGGCCGACAGCGGCGCCGCCTGGAAGCGGGCCGTGGTCAGCCAGGCATCGTTCGAGGCGAACGACGCCCCGAGCGTCAGATAGGGCCGCAGCACCACCCCGTCCGCCATGTCGATGCGGCCGCCGAACTCCACCGCCGGGGTCGCCACGAACGTGGTGAGGCTGGAGGCGGCCACCGAGAGCTCGGCGCCGGTCCGGCCCCATTCGGCGAAGGCCGGCATGCTCACATGGATCAGATCGAGGTCCACGCGCGGGCGCACATAGAAGTTCGCGAACGCGAATTCGTAAGACGCCCGCAGCCGGCCGGCGAGGTTGTAGACGTCCGAGTTGCTGGCCGCGCGGCCGCCGACGATGGGGATGTACCGCGTGTTGTCGTAGGCCATCCAGCCGGCATCCACCGCCGCCGAGAACAGCCAGGGGCCGGTCTGGTACTTGAGCGCGAGGCCGATATCGCCGCCATTGCCGGTGGCCGAGAACCAGTCGCTGGTGCTGGAAATGGTCGATTGCTGGTAGGCGCCGGACAGGGCCAGGAACAGGTTGGGGGCCAGTTCGTTCTGGACGCCGGCCTGGAAGATCAGGCTGTCGGAGGCAAGGCCCGGCATGTCGGCGGTGGTGGCCTGGCTGGCGCGCCCGTAGATCACGCGCGCCCAGGCGCAGCGGTCCTCCTGGAGCTGGGTGCTGTCCGCCACGAACACCGGGCAGCTTAGGGTGCGGTCAAGGAAGGCCTGGCTTTCGCCGACGCGCAGACCCGCCGGCCCCTGGAGCAGTTGCGGCGAGAGCTGGCCGAGCGCGGCCTGGTAGGCGAACGGACCGTTGATGTCGATGAGGCCGCTGAACACCTTGGACATGCCGCCGATGTCGCCCGAGTCCCACACGCGCTGGAGGGTCGTGCCGACGGCCGCCTGGTTTGCGGACAGCCACACGCCCTGCGGCACGAAATGTGCCACCGGGCTGATGGTGAGCGTGTACTCATCCACTTGCAGGTCCCAGCTATAGGCAAGGCCGCTGTCCTTGGTGACGGCGGTGCTGGTGAGATGGTCGGCGTAGAAGAAGGTGTAGCTGTCCCCCGGCGCAATGGTGGCCGCGCGCGGATCGATGATGCCTGCGATGCTCGCGCCGCCGATGACCCGGAGCTCGTCATTGCTGGCCGAGACCGAATCCACGTCCACCTGAACCACGCCGTCGGAACCGATGCCGCCCGTGATGTTGGTCGTCGCGATCACGCCGAGCCCGCCGGGATTGACCGTGCCGTGGTTGGTGAAGCGCGGCTCCGCCGGGCCTGCGCTGCGGGAGAAGGTGTCGGTCGGCGCGGTGGCGCTGACCACCATGCCGGAATTGAACGTGCCGCCCACCTCGTTGACGAGCCCGTTGGTGCCGCCGCCGAGATCGACGCTGCCGTTCAGCGTGCCCTTGTTGACGACGCTGTCGTCGCCGGCTTCGCCATGCACGGCGATGCCGCTGAGCCCGGAGACCACCGCGCCCTTCGCGATGGAGACGACGTTCTGCTCACCGCCCGAGACCACGATGGCGGCGCTGCCGGTGCCGCCCCGCACCACGGCGCCGTCGGCGACGACGATCTGGATCTGCCCGTTTCCGCTGGGGCCGAGGCTCTGCGCGAAGATGGCGGCCGAATTGTCGCCGGTGGCGATGGCGCGGCCCGAGACCAGCACCGTCACCACGCCACCCATGCCCGATCCGCCCGCCGTGCCGAGCCCGACGCCATCGGCGGTGACCGCGAGGCCGCCGCCGCCGCCGATGGACTGGGCAACGATCACCGGGGCGTTGTCGCCGCTCGTCATGGCGGTGCCGGTGAGGCTCACGCTGACCGCGCCGCCATTGCCGGTGCCCCCGCCGCTGCCCTGGAGGCTGTCCGAGATCGAGAACACCGCGCTCGATGCCGTGCCGCCGATGCCGCCGCCGCCGCCCACCGACTGGGCGAAGATGGCGGCCGCGCGCTGCCGGTGGTCGAGATGGTGCCGGCGGCCAAAGCGTAGATGTTGCCGCCATTGCCCCCTGCCG